>JBDKTF010000018.1:0-2899 GCA_039680295.1 Anaerolineaceae bacterium | reverse complement strand
AGGGCAAACGGGCTTTGGACGAGGCGGGCAAAGCCGTTGTGGATGCGGCGGCGGACCAGATCGCCGGAGAGGTGGATCGCCTGTTGGACAAAGCCTGGAACCGGCGCGCGGGCGCCTTTGCGCAGCCCGAACTGTCTGATGAGCCGCAGGAAGAAACCGTTGCCACCTGCTCGTGCGGATCGGGCATCCCCATCCAAAACCTGAATATCAACGGACAGGAGATGACCTTCCTCGCGCTGCCGCTCATCTTTCAAAACGCCTGGGAAGCGCGCAAATCACCATCCGAGCCGGTTCTGGCGGAGATGATGGAGACGGTCAAGATTTATAACAGTGTGGAAGCGGCGGATGAACCGACTGTCCGTCTGGCGGTGGATGACGCCTACCGCGCGTACTGGAAAAAACAAGAGGCAAAGCATGGCTAAAACGGCGGTTTACAACGCAACGGTCGCATGGAAGGGTGAGCATTGGGGACATCTCACGCTGGGCAATGGACCGGAGATGGACTTTTCCGCCCCGCCCGATGCCCAGGGTCACCCCGGCGTGCTTACCCCTGAAGACGCTTTCGTGGCGGCGGCGAACACCTGCATTATGATGATGTTTATTTGGGCAGCGGAACGCTTCAAATTGAACCTTTTATCTTATAATTGCCGTGCGGAAGGAACCAAGCTCATTGAACTGGACCGCACGGAAATCTTTACGCAAATTCGGCTTTATCCGGTGATTCGTGTCGATGCCGGTGAAAGCAGCACTGAAGTCGTATTGGGGCAGGTGAAACGCGCCCTTCAATCAGCGCAGAAATACAGCCTGGTCGCCAACTCGGTCAAATCTGAGATCATCATCGAACCTCAGATTGACGTGGTGACCCATCCAACCCGGTAAGACCGGGATTTTATCTGTTGAAAGAAGGAAGAATGACAACCAATTACATCGAAGTACGAAAGCATTATCTGGAACAATTGGGTCAGATGGGGAAAGAACTGCCGGGTCCAATGTCTGGTTTCGGACGCCTGCACGCCGAAGTGGTTAAAAACGACGCTTTGGATCAAAAAACCAAGGAATTGATGTCACTGGCGGTTGCCATCGCAGTCCACTGTGACGGCTGCATCGCCTGCCATGTGCACGATGCGATTGAAGCGGGTGCGACCCGCGCGGAATTAATGGATACAATTGGGGTGGCACTCTTGATGGGCGGCGGTCCGGGAACGGTTTACTCCACCCACGCCATGGATGCCATCGACCAGTTTATGGCTGAAAAGGCAAAAGTCATTTCGTCCAATTGAAAGGAATAAGACCCAATGGATTGTTCTTCATGCAGCGCAGATCAGACAGGACCGGAATTGTCTTCCGGGATCGATCAGTCTGCCGACCAACTGGCAACGCTGCTCGCTCAAACCCCTGAATTTCAGGAGCTTGTCAGGATGTCGCGATTGGTTAATCAGGACCCGGATGTAAGACGGCTCTCCATGGCATTGAATAACCAGCAAACGGGAAATGCGGATCCCGGATCAGCCACCTTCGATGCGTTGATGGCAGAATTGGAAGCCTTGCCTCTCGTTCAAACCTATCGTCAGGCTGAAACCGCGGTGAGGACGCTCTTCCAGACTGTGGATCAGGTGATCAGCGAGGGCGCCGGGATGGCGTTTGCTCCCAATGCGCTGCACAGCGCCTGTGGCTGAGGGGGATAATTCAAGGTCAGGTCTGACCTTTCCCTCAATTCCCGATGAAAAGAAACCACAGGAGTAGAACATGCCATTAACCGATGAAATCAAACAGGCTGCTGCCGAACTGGGCGCGCAATTGGGTACGGAACCCGATGTGTGTGCCTACGTACAGCTTCGCGACAAAACGCGGCAAGACGACCAGACGGTTGCCCTGGAGCAGCAGTATGAACAGGTGTATCAGCAGTTGCTGGAACGCCAGTTAAAGGGTGAAGTGCTGGAACAATCCGATCTGGCTGAGTATTATCAGCTTCAGTTCAAGGTGCAGAATCACCCCCTGATCCGGGCGCGCGATGGTCAATTGACCGCCGTGCAGGCGCTTTTTTACCAGACCGCGCAGCGCCTGAGCAATACGCTGGGAGCGGATTACACGGTGCTTTCCAAATAGGCGCCGGGTTCCATTGAAAGGTGACGGACTTCACCCGTTACCTTTCAATGGTTTTCGCCCACCTTCATGTCCGAAGTGTAATCCATCAGGTCAATTTTTCTGTCGGAGAAAATTCTTCTAAAGTGTTGCCGCGTCGGTGATGCCGGCGTCAAAATCCCAATCTCGAAATCGCTCCATAGATGTGATGCAGATGATATTGATGAGGTTATTCTATTGCATTATTGTGGTATCGGATTATAATTCAACATCGGTTGAAGTAATTTCGGAGAAAACCCATGAAAGAATCAGCTATCCCGAATGAACAGTTAACGGATTTAGCGCGTTGGTTCAAAGTGCTCGGAGAACCCAACCGGCTGCTGCTGCTCGAAAAAATCATCGAAGGGGTGCAGTGCAACTGTGAATTGGGTACTGCGTTGCAAATGGCGCCCAACCTGATCTCTCATCATCTGGCTGTATTGCGCGAAGCCGGATTGGTCAATGTTGACCGCGATCCTATCGACGCCCGGTGGGTGTATTACTCTGTCAATCCCCTGGTAATGGAACAACTCGGGTTGCTTTTTTCAGAGTTCTTGGATCCTGATCGAATTCAACCGCGTCAATTATCCTGTGGACCACAGACAACAGAGGAACAACGGTTGAGTTTCTTGAGAATGACGTCTTAATTTTTATCCTAATATTTCAACGGAGGTTGAAACATAATGAGTGATCTTCCATCAAACGTTGCACCCAGTGACTATCTTTCGGCGTTGAATAACCGCCCGGACATTCAAATTTTTGATCCGCCGATGTGTTG
>JBDKTF010000086.1:0-3561 GCA_039680295.1 Anaerolineaceae bacterium | reverse complement strand
GCGACCGAAGCCCCCGCCGCCACGGAAGCCCCCGTGGAAACCGCAGCCGCCGCCAATGGCGAAATCATTCTCGCCACCACCACCTCCACCCAGGATTCGGGTCTTCTTGATGTGCTGATCCCCGATTTCACCGCCAAGACTGGCATTCAGGTCAAGACGGTTGCCGTCGGCACCGGTCAGGCGCTCAAGATGGGTGAAGAAGGCAACGCCGATGTCCTTCTCGTCCACGCTCCCTCCTCCGAAGTCACCTTCATGGACAATGGCTTTGGCAAGGAACGTCTGCTGGTGATGCACAACGATTTCATCATCGTTGGACCCGCCTCTGATCCCGCCGGGATTAAAGGCATGACATCCGCCGTGGACGCGCTCAAGAAGATCGCCGAAGCGAAGGCTCCCTTCATCACCCGTGGTGATGACTCCGGTACCAATAAACTTGAGCTGTCGCTCTGGAAGAAAGCCGAAATTACACCCGCTGGCGATTGGTACATCAACACCGGTCAGGGCATGGGCGCCTCATTGAAAGTCGCCTCTGAAAAAGAAGCCTACACCATCACCGACCGCGCCACCTACCTGGCGAATAAAGATACCTTGAGCCTGGATGTCCTGCTTGAGAAGGATCCTGTACTTCTCAATATCTACCACGTCATCACCGTCAATCCCGAAAAATGGCCTAAGGTGAACGTCGAAGGCGCGAAAGCATTCGCAGATTACATGGTCTCCCCCGAAACCCAGGAATTGATCGCCAAGTTCGGTGTGGACAAGTACGGTCAGGCATTGTTCATCGCAGACGCCGGTAAGGCGGAAGATGAAGTTGGCAAATAATTCGTAATTTCAAGTGAAAGAAGGCGGCTGGCTGGTAAAATACGGCTGCCGCCTTTATTTTTATTTTGGGAGGGTCTTCCATGCAATTGATTATGGATGGGATCATCCAGGCATTCAACCTGCTCCTGCACCTTGATCCCGATGTGATCGAGATCACGCTCCTCTCGATAAAGCTCTCCGGTATTGCCACCCTCATCAGCCTGATCATCGGCATTCCGTTGGGAACCGTACTGGCGCTGAAGCAGTTTCACGGACGCCAGTTCTTCCTCAGTGTAATCAACACCGGCATGGCGTTGCCTCCCGTTGTGGTGGGCTTGACGGTATCCATTTTCCTCTGGCGCAGCGGTCCGCTGGGTGACCTGAAATGGATTTATACCCCCCAGGCAATCATTCTGGCGCAAATCATCATTGCGTCGCCGGTGGTCACCGGATTGACCGTTTCAGCATTGCAGCAATTAAATCCCCGCTTGCAGCTCCAATTATTGGGGTTGGGCGCTTCCAGAATGCAAATGGTGGCGCTGCTCTGGCAGGAAGCCCGCCTGCCGCTGCTGGCTGCCGTAATGGCAGGTTTTGGCAGCATTATTTCAGAAGTGGGCGCAGTCATGATGGTCGGTGGAAATATTCTCCATCAGACCCGTGTTCTTACCACTGCCATCGTCCTTGAAACCAACAAAGGAAATTTCGCCGTCGCCATTGCGCTCTCCATCATTCTGCTGGCGCTGGCATTCCTGATCAACCTCGCGCTCACGAGCATTCAACAGCACGAACGAAAATAGGTTCAAACTGCCATGAAAACCATCCTCTCAGTTCGTGATCTGCACATGCGCCGTGACCAGCGCGAATTATTATTCGTGGATCAATTGGATATTTACGAAGGAGAAATCCTCACCGTCATTGGACCCAACGGCGCGGGGAAAAGCACCCTGCTGTTGGCGCTGGCGCGTTTGATGGCGCCCTCTCAGGGGCAGATCGAATTTATGGGTCAGCCCTGGGGACAGATCTCCCCGCTCGATTACCGCCGCCGCATAGCGCTTGTGCTTCAGGAGCCTCTCCTGCTTAAAACAACGGTGGCTGAAAACATCGCCTCCGGATTGAGATTCCGCGGCGCCAATCGCAATCTCATCCGCCAGCGCACTGACGAATGGCTGGAACGCCTGGGCATTGCGCACCTGCGCAACCGTCAGGCTCACCGGCTTTCGGGGGGTGAAGCGCAGCGCGTCAGTCTGGCGCGGGCGCTGGCGATCCAACCCGATCTCCTGTTTCTGGACGAGCCTTTCTCTGCATTGGACGCACCCACCCGCTCGCGTCTCATCATGGATTTCAAGACCCTGTTGGATGAAACCCGGATCACCACCCTGTTTGTCACCCACGATCAGGATGAAGCCAAATTGTTTGGCTCCCGTGTCGCGGTCATCATATCTGGGGTTTTGAAGCAGGTGGGGTTGCCGGAAGAAATTTTCTCTGCGCCGTTGGACGAAGAGGTGGCAAATTTCGTCGGGGTCGAAACCATCCTCCCGGGCAGGGTGATCGAAAACCAGCAGGGCAGAGTGATTTGTGAAACTGCCGTCGGAAACGTGGAAGCCGTGGGAGATCTGGCGCCAAGGCAGTCGGTACGCATCTGCCTGCGCCCCGAAGATATCACCCTCACGATTGAAAATGGGCGCAAGCCAACCAGTGCCCGCAACCATTTGCACGGCGTCATTCGCCAGATCATCCCCTATGGACCGCTGACGCGGATATTGGTGGATTGCGGTGTGCCAGTGATGGTGCTGGTCACCCGCGCTTCGGCGGAGGAAATGAATCTAATCCCCGGTTTGGAAGTTGCCCTCGCTTTCAAAGCCTCCGCGGTGCACCTTATTCGTCATTGATCGGTGATTCCGGCAGTTGAGTGGGCATGGTCAACATCACGCGCGTACCCTCACCGCATTGGGTCTGGATATACAGCTTTCCGCCAAACAACTGCGCGCGTTCCTGCATCCCTTCAAGCCCCAGATGCCCCTGAATGACCAGCGCGCCCAGATCGGCGCAGTCGAAACCCGGTCCATTATCTTCCACGGTCAGCAGCACCGCGTGGGGTGAATATTCCAGATAGATATTCACCCGCGATGCAGAACGGGCGTGTTTGCGGATATTGGTCATCGCTTCCTGCGCAATGCGGTAAACCGTCAATTCCACTTCAGGCGATAAGCGGTATTCCTCGCCCGTGATATGACAGCGTACGTCCGTGGCGGGCAGTGAATCCGTCAATTCATCGCAGCAGACCTGCACCGCGGCGCTCAAACCCAGATCTTCCAGCACCGACGGTTTCAGGTCGTGGCTCATCCTGCGCACGTCGACCAGCGTTTTTTGCGCCAGATTATACACTTCATCCAACCGGCGCCGCGCCGCTGATGGGTCTCGTATCATTTCATTGCGGCTCAAATCAATCCGCTGCGCCAGACCCACAATCTCCTGCACCGTCTCATCATGCAGTTCGCGGGAAAGGCGCTTGCGTTCTTCTTCCTGCGTGTTCAAAATTTGGATCGCATAACGGAGCAGGGCTGCCTGTTGTTCCCGTATCTGTACCAGCAGATGATTGAAAATGGAGATCAGCGAACGCACTTCCAGCGGACCGCTTTCCATCAACGGGCTCGGCGAAACACCCTTGATCATCAAACCCGCCTGTTTCTCCAATCCCAATATCGGTTTCGTCACTTTGGATAGACTGACACTGAGCAACACGAGAAAACTGAAAATTCC
>JBDKTF010000494.1:0-2532 GCA_039680295.1 Anaerolineaceae bacterium | reverse complement strand
AATCTGGCGCCGGGCGGGCACGGCTCCACTTTCGGCGGCAATCCGCTTTCGTGCGCGGCAGGCGTGGCGGCGCTGGAAGCAATCGAGGAGGAAGATTTACCCCGCCAGGCGGCGGAAAAAGGCGCCTACCTGATGGACAAACTGCGCCAGATTCCGTCCCCCATGATTCGCGAGGTACGCGGGATGGGACTGATCGTGGGCATCGAACTGAAACAAAAGGTGCAGCCGTACATCAAAGCCATGCAGGCGCGCCATATTCTGGTGCTGAACGCGGGCATGACCGTCCTGCGTTTGCTGCCCCCACTGGTGATCACCTACGAACAGATCGATCATCTGGTGGCGGAATTGACCGACGTGCTGGTCAACGGAGTGGAGAATGACTGACGCCGCCACCGTGGAGGGACTGGTAAAAATTTACAGTCCCAGCGGAAAGGAACGCGCCGCGGCAGACTGGCTGACGGAACGGATGAAGACGCTGGGCTGTTCCCGTGGGTTGGTGGACGAGGTTGGGAACGCGGTCGGCATCTGGGGGGAGGGTCCGCGCCAGATTGTGCTGATGGGACATATCGATACCGTGCCGGGCGAACTGCCGGTAAAGGTGGAAGACGGGTTTCTCTACGGACGCGGCGCGGTGGACGCCAAAGGAGCGCTGGCGTGTTTTGTGGACGCGGCGGCTGCGCTGGGCAAGATAGACGGCTGGCAGGTGGTGGTCATTGGCGCGGTGGAGGAAGAGCGCGAATCCAATGGGGCGCTGTTTGCCGCGCAGCAGTATGCCCCGGAATTCACCGTGGTTGGCGAGCCCAATCATTGGAACCGCATCGCGCTGGGTTATAAGGGCAGCGCCTGGGCAAAACTGACCGTACGCTGCGGGCAGACACATACCGCCCATGAAGCGGAATCGGCGTGCGAGATGGCGGTGTCAGACTGGTTGAAGGTGAAAGCGTTTGCCGCGGAATTCAATACCGGGCGCGAGAAAGCCTTTGATTCACTGCTGGTGACGCTGCGCGGGTTGGATTCGGGCACGGACGATCTGGAGCAGTGGGCAAGCCTGCGGGTGGGGGCGCGCCTGCCGCTGGATGTGTCTCCGCAGGATTGGTTCGCACGACTGGCAGAAATTGCGCCCGATGCCCGCGTCGAACCCCTGGGTACGCCCATCGGGGCGTGGAAATGCGATAAAAACACCCCGCTGGTGCGGGCGATGTTGAGCGGCATTCGCGCAGCGGGGGGAACACCCAGTTTCGTTTACAAGACCGGGACGGCGGATTTGAACATTGTGGCTCCTCAATGGGGATGCCCCGCGGTTGTGTACGGTCCGGGCGATTCAGCGCTGGACCACACGCCCGATGAACGTCTGTCACTGGAAGAATACGGGCAGGCGGTCCATGTGCTGGCAGCAGCGCTGCGCAGCCTAGTTTCCAAATAACTCGCCGGTATTGACGCCGGTCATTCCGGCTTTGAAGGCGCGCTCATCCATGGGGGCAAGGAGCGTTCGACCTTCTTCATCCAGCAGGGGGACGGCGTGGAGCGAATAGAACCGTTCCACCAGACGGCGGGCGCCGTCTTCGTCCCATTCCCAGTGATGGCGGTCAAACGCCGCCAGATTCAGGGGGCGGGTGTAACCGCGCAGCGTTTTTTGCCCGGCGGCGTTGAAGTAATCCGGAAAGTACGACATGACCAGTTCGCGCAGCGAGCGGTAGATGGGATCGCGGTAACGCAGACCGGGAAAATTGGATTTTGCGACCGCGCCGTAATATCTGCCGCGCTTGAAAATCGCCAGAACATGGTCATCGTCGGTGTCTGGCTCGGGAATCAGATCGACGAGCAGGGGCGGATAACCCAGACGGCGCAGCGCGGCTGCCCCCAACATGCCGCCGTCCAGACAGTGCGACTGGCGGTCTTGAATCACCGCCAGAGGCGAGCGGTTGCGCTCTACATTGATATAGGTAAAGCCATCCAGATAATGCTGGACATCCAGGGGAGTGGCGAGACTCAAAAAGTGTTTACGGTCGGTGGGTGAGAGAAGCTCTTCGAGGGTCATCGAAACTCCAACAGATGATGATCAGGGGTGAGGGACGTGCCCGAGCGCCAGATGGACGCCCATGCCGCCGTTGATCAATGCAAGCGTCGCTTCGGTGGGAATGCCGGTATGCCGCAGCAAGGTGACGCTGCCGCTGAGGATGGCAGTGCGCCAACCGGGGCAGTGCGCCCGCAGCACATGACCGATCTGCGCATACAGGTTGCGCAGGTCTTTATCGGCGCTGGCGCGCACGCCGTAAGGCGGATTGGTGACCACCCAGCCGGGCACGGCGGGCGGCTCCACGGCAGAGACGGCGCGGCAGGTAAATTCGATGTTCTCCGCCACCCCGGCGCGTTCGGCGTTTTCACGCGTCATTTGAATGGCGCCGGCGTCACGGTCGGACGCCTGAAGAATGGGCAAAACGTCGGGCGGCGGTGTTTCTTTCGCCTCCGTCCAGATTCGCTGCCAGAGCGGTGAGTCAAAGCTGTGCCAGCGTTGAAACGTGAAACGGCGGT
>JBDKTF010000382.1:0-7538 GCA_039680295.1 Anaerolineaceae bacterium | reverse complement strand
TCGACTTCTGCATCTTTGGGGAAGAGCGCCAGAAGCGCATCCAGCATATCCCCGGTTCCGGTGCCGTGCACCGCCGAAATGGGATATGGATCTCCCATACCCAGTTCGTAGAATTGCGAAACCAATTCTCGCTGATTGCTGCTGTCGGCTTTATTCGCCACCAGCATGACCGGCGGAACAGGAACGCCATCGACCACCTTCTGCTTGCGGCGTAGAATCTGCGCCACTTCCTGATCGGCGGGGGTGACCCCGCTGATGGCATCCACGATGAACAATACAACGTCCGCTTCCTGAATGGCAATTTCTGCCTGCTGACGAATTTCGCGAATGAAATCCGCCGACCCCACCGAAAGCGGGGAGCGCGAACTGCTGGATGAAGGATCAATCCCGCCGGTATCGATGATGGTAAAGTGAACACCGGTCCACTCACCATCAGAAAATACCCGGTCGCGGGTGGTTCCGGGGACATCATCCACAATGGCAAGCGGTTCGCCTGCCAGGCGGTTAAAAAGCGTGCTTTTGCCCACATTGGGGCGCCCAACCAGGGCAACAACGGGTTTTGACATAACTACTCCTGGGGACTGCGTGGGTTTTACCTGACTACTGCCAGTACACTGACTTCCAGCGTACCCGGCAGGATCGATTCCACCTGCAATTCCGGACTTTGAATTTCAATGCGCGGGGTCAACTGGTAAACGCCCACTCCTTTGCCGGTCAAGTCGATGATCACGCGGACGTCGCTGGAAGAGAGGATGTCCAGCACCGGCAACGGACCTGACAAAATTACATCCACGGTTTGCGGCGAGATGGTCGCCGTTAAACCGTCTTCCAGTCCGATGATCTCCACCAGCTTATTGGAGAGCGTCAGACTGCTTTCAATGGCGGCGATTCCCACCTGCACCAGCACCGATTGGTCGCCAACCACAGTGATTTCTGCGGGCAGATTAAGCTGCACGCGCTGATCCAGATCATCCTTGGCGCCGTCCAGATTCACCGGCAGGGTTTCCACGTAACCGGGCAGTTCGTTGACCCGATCTGGATTGGCGGAATAAACCATCACTTCCCATGGAGACGCAGAAATATTGGTCAGGCGATAACCGCTGGTTACTTTACCGGTGGTCACCACCTTCACCACCACCATGCGGTACCCGCCGCGTTGGGTGATCGCCTGATTGACATTCACCTCGGACGGCGAGAGGGTGACGCCCGTAATCTCTGCGCCATTTTCATCCACTGCTTTGAGCTGCACCTGACGGTTGATGCTCTCGCGCGCCTGTGAAAGATCGATGGTCGCGCGCACTTCGGTCACCCGCTCCACCAGAGATTGCGGTCCAGAAACGGTGACCGTGGTGGCGCCCATTATGGGTGTTTCCGCCTGAAAGCCCACCGCCGTATCGCCGTTACGAACCAGTTTGATGGTAAAGTCCTGCGTTTCCAGATTCTCAAGGGTCAGGTTGAGCGTGCGCGGAGAAATCGAAACGATTTCCACCGGGCGCATACCGATCTGCACCTGCACTGGCAGCGTGTGCGTTCCCGCTTTCAGATCCGCCAGGTTTACCGTGGCGGTCACCTGTCCGGGGTTGCTCGCCAGTTCGTCCAGCACAGACTTCGGCGCCTTGAGGGTCACCTTCACCTGGGTGGGATGATCACCCAGCAAAATCAACGCCGGATCCTGCCCGATCATTTGAATCGGGATGGTGTTGGGGTAAACGCGCTGCTCGTTTGGATCAGCGCTGGTGACTGCAGAAACCCAGGCAGCCACCGCCAGCGCAAACGCCAGCAGGAGGGTGGGTAAATTCTTGGTGAAGCGGCGGAAGATTTCCACAGGTCAATCCTCCTCGTGCCGGCTTCCCCGATTCAAGAAGGGGAAGATCTGATTCAACCAGTTCATCATGCCGGTTTCGGTACGCGCAGGACGATAAAAAGCGTTCAGAATATTTTCCAATCGTTCAGAATCCAGACGGCGGATCATGCGCCCGGCGTGCGCGATGGAAATGGATCCCGTCTCTTCAGAGACAACCACCGCCACCGCGTCGCTGGCTTCTGAAATGCCGAGCGCCGCGCGGTGACGCAACCCCATCTGCCGGTCGGGCGTACGGTTCAAGACCCCGCTGGCGGAAAGCGGCATCACGCAGGCGGCTGCCACCAGCCGTCCTTCGGAGATGATCGCCGCGCCGTCGTGCAGGGGAGTGTTGGGGTAAAACACCTGCAGCAGCAATTCGGGGGTAACATCGGCATCCAGATGCACGCCTGTCAGCACATAATCCCTCAGATGGTCGTTGCGCTGCAGAATGATCAGCGCCCCGTGCTGACGGGTGGAAAGCCGTGAGCAGGCTGTCACCACAGCTTTGATGGTGCGCTGCTGCATGATTTCTTCGGGGGTGACGTTGCGCGGCAGCAAAGCGCCCGCCTGCGCACCGGCGCGCCCCAATTTTTCCAGCGCGCGGCGAATTTCAGGCGCAAAGATCACCGGAATGGCAAACAGCAGCGCCGGAAGCGTGGTTTTCACCAACCATGAAAACGCAGGCAAATCCACCAGACTGGTCAGCAGACTCAGCGCCACCACCAGCAGGAACACGCCGCGCAGCAGCGCCATCGCCTGCGTATCCTTCACGAGGAGCAGGACGCCGAAAAACACCGCCGTCACCAGAAACAGGTCGAGGACGCTCAACCAGTTGAGGCGCTGGAAGATCAACAAAATTTCATTCCATAAATCGGGCACGGCTAACTCTACTCGGTTCTCAACCCGGGAAACTCACCAGGTATTTCCATTAAATCGGACGAAGGATTCGATCGGTGCGCAGCTGTTTGAACAGCAGTACGCTGTCGCCATCAGGCGTGGATTCACGCGCTGCCTCCTGCCAGGCTTGAACGCCCAGACTCTGGATGGTGCGCGGTTCATATCCCAAATTTTTCCATACTTCTTCATATTTCATCAGCGCGGGCGGCGCAAACAGCAGCGAGGCTTCGCACTGCAAATCCCGCGACGCGCGTTCCACTTCCTTTAATAAAGGCGGCAAAGCCCTTTCCACGGGGATCCCCGCATCCAGGAACAAATCGGTGGTTCGCGCCACCAGGTTTTCCACCTGCCAGCCAACCACGCCCACCAACTGATTTCCCATCTGGAGCAGCAAAAAGGCTTTTTCGCCAAACGCCGCCATAATGTCGTTCTGTGTGGTCAAACTGCCTGGTCGCAGGCGGTTGATCAGTGCAGCGATTTCTCCAGAATGGCGTGGGCGACCGCGCTGGATGGAAATTTCCGGTTCTTTGACCGGCGCCGCGGCGCTCACAGGCGCGGGGGAGATCACCGCCACCGGCTGAGTGGGGGTGGCATCCTCGGCGGGCGCTGCGGGGAACAGGGTTTTCCATCCCTGCTGGACCTGTTTCCAGGTCTCCTCGAACGTGCCGTCGTTGTGAATGACCACCTGTGCGGCGCGAATTTTAAGCACTGGGTCGGGCTGCGCCTGAATGCGCATCCGCGCTTCGGCTTCGGTCATCTTGCGGAGGGTCATCAGACGCGCCAACTGCGTCTCAGGAGACGCGGCGCTCACCCAGATGCTGTCGCAAGATTCAGCCATGCGGCTTTCCAGCAGCTTTACCGCTTCCACCACGACCACCGGCTGCGACGCGCGCCGGATGATCAGATCCACGGCTTGCATCACCAATGGATGGGTCAGGGCTTCCAGACGCTGAAGGGCTTCAGGGTCAGAGAACACGACCTTTGCCAGTTTACCGCGGTCAATCTGCTGATCGGGTCCCAGAATCCAGCGACCGAAAGTATCCAGAACAGGCTGGTAGGCAGGCGCGCCGCGCGCAATCGCCCGGTGTGCCAGTGCGTCGGCATCGATGCCGTAAGCGCCGAGATGCTCCAACATCCTGCGCACCACCGATTTCCCGGTGGCTATGTTACCGGTCAAACCGATTACAGTCTTCCCCTGCCACTTGCTCACGGTCGCTCCTTTAAATAAGGATAGATCAGCCGAAGCTGCTTTGAGAGTATTTTACTACGCTTTTCCAACTGGACGGCAAAGATCCGATGAGAAACCTTTTAACCAATCCAATCAAACACCTGAACGGTTCACTTTTGAATTTTAAATAACAACTCATTCCATTCGGCTTGACACATATTTTCCCCTGTGCTACAGTATAAGGTAGTTTGCGCCGGGGTGGATAGCGGCGCAGCCTGTTTCGTTATTGATTCCCCTTTAAAGGAGTGCAGCCTTGACCAAATCACGCACCCAAATGATGGTTGAACGTTTACGCGAGCTTCAGGCTTCTTCGCCAGACATCGAGGCATCGGCGGTCGTCAGTGTGGATGGTCTCACCATTGCCTCGGCGCTGCCGCAGGGCGTGGAAGAAGACCGTGTCTCTGCCATGTCGGCGGCAATGCTCTCGCTGGGCGAGCGCATTGCTGGAGAACTCGGTCGCGGTTCCCTGGACCAGGTCTACATCAAAGGCGAGAAAGGTTACGTCGTCCTGATGTCGGTCGGCGAAGATGCCGTGCTTACTGCACTGGCGCGCGAACAGGCAAAATTGGGCTTGATTTTCCTGGATATGCGCCGCGCGACCGAAGACTTGATCAAGTTGATCTGAGGGACGACATATTATGGTAGATCAGCATCCGAAGAGCAATTACTACTACGCCAATAAAATTGCCCGCATCACCCTGTTTGCGTTGGAAGACGTAATGGGCAAGAATGGCATGAACGCCATTCTTAACCTCGCCAACCTGCCCAACCTGATCGACAATTACCCCCCCGATAACCTGGAACGGGAATTCGATTTTACCGATTTCTCCGCCGTCAATCAGGCGTTGGAAGAAATGTTCGGTCCCCGCGGCGGACGCAGCCTGGCGCTGCGCGCCGGACGGGCTGCGTTTGCCGGGGCGCTGCGCAATTTCGGCGCGCTGGCTGGCGTCGGCGATCTGGCGTTCAAAGTGCTTTCATTACAGGCGAAACTGCGCATTGGTCTGCCAGCCATGGCAAAAATTTTCTCGCAGACCAGCGATCAGCTTTCCACTGTGGAAGAACGCGAGAGCGAATATATTTATACCATCCACCGCTGCCCTGTATGCTGGGGTCGGTCGAATGCCGACAAACCGGTTTGCTACGTTGCCGCCGGTCTGCTGCAGGAAGGACTCAAATGGGTTTCGGGCGGAAATGAATTCCGCGTGAACGAGCAGCGCTGCGTGGCAATGGGGGACGAAGTTTGCGATTTCGTAATCCAGAAAGAACCCATCAGCTAACGAGATGCGCCTGTGAGCGAGGAAAAACCAACCCTTTTAATTGTCGAAGACGACCTGGATATCGCGGAGATGTTAAACGCGTATTTCCGCGTGCAGGGCTATGATGTCCTCACCGTCAACTGGGGCGAAGACGGCGTTCGCGCCTGTCAATCCAACCACCCCGATCTGGTCATCCTGGATATTCGCCTGCCCGATATCGACGGCTACGAAGTGGCGCGACGCTTGCGCAACAGCCGCCGTACCCAGGAAATCCCCATCATCTTCCTTACCGAAAAACGCGACCGCGAAGACCGCCTCAAAGGGCTGGCGCTTAAGGCAGATGATTACATCACCAAACCCTTTGACATTCAGGAACTGCGTCTGCGCGTGCGCAATGCACTGCGCCGCAGCGGACAGGGTGCGCTGACCAACACGGTCACCGGTCTGCCCGAGGGCAGCCTGGTGGACGAGCGGTTGACAAAATGCCTGGATAATCGGAACTGGGCAATTCTGGCGCTGACGCTTACCAACCTGGAACCCTTCCGCGAAACGTACGGTTTTGTCGCGGCAGATGATTTGATGCGCGCGGTGGCACTGATGCTCAAAGACGCCGTGCGTGAAATCGGCAGCCCCCGGGATTTTATTGGTCAGTTCGCTCCCACCACATTCCTGATGGTGGTCGACCCAGACAACCTGTCCACCTATAAAGAACGGGTGAGCAAACGACTGGAACAATCGCTGGATTATTTCTATCAAGAGAAAGACCGCAACACACCGCTCTTTCGCGAGCACAAGCTGGGCATTCACCTGGTGGAAGTCCTGCCAACGCAGGAACCGCCCGCCAATCTGGATGCGCTCAAAGCCCGGATTGAGGTAGATCACATTAAGTAGTAGAGGTTATTTTGCAAATTACGGTTGTTATTCCAACATATAACGAAGCGGAGAACCTGCCCAAACTGGTCTCCGTGTTGTTCGCGTTACCGCTGGATCTGAGGCTTCTGGTGGTGGACGATGGATCCCCCGACGGCACCGGGCAGCTCGCCGAGCAGTTGGGCGCCGAACACGGCGGCAGGATTTCGGTGCTGCACCGCCCCGGCAAAATGGGGCTGGGAAGCGCGTACATCAGCGGCTTTCAGCAGGCGCTGAAAGAAGGCGCCGAAGCGGTGGCGCAGATGGACGCCGACTTCTCACACCCGGCGGAGAAGCTGGTGGAGATGGCGCAGATGCTGCAAACCTGCGACCTGGCGATCGGCTCGCGCTACATTTCGGGCAGCAAACTGGACGAAACCTGGCCCTGGTACCGCAAAGTGCTCTCTGGTTTTGGCAACTGGTACGCCCGCACCATTCTGGGCATGCAGGTGCGCGACGTGACCGGCGGGTTCCGCATGTGGCGGCGCAAGACGCTGGAAGGCATGCCGTTGGAACGCATCCGCTCGAACGGTTACATTTTTCAGGTGGAAATGGCGTACGTCGCCGCGCTGCTGGGGTTCACCATGAAAGAAACCCCCATTTACTTCGCCGAACGGCAGTTGGGCAAATCAAAAATGTCCATGCGCATTCAGGTGGAAGCCGCGCTGCGCGTCTGGCAGCTCCCAGGCATGTACTCGGATCTGAAGAAGAAGATCAGCGCGTAGAAATCATTCGTCATTTCAAACCACCCAGGCTCCCCCGCCTGGGTGGTTTTATTTTGGTAAGAACAGGGAGGATTGTCACTATCTTTGTTTCAAGTTTCTATATAATATATTACTAAATTGATTACAGTTTATTCGTTATTCTGATTGTACCTTTACAAATTACGCCGGAGAGTGGACCGACGGCACCGGCTTGCAGTACCTGCGGGCACGCTATTACGCCCCCGCGCAGGGACGCTTCACCACCGCCGACCCCTTCCCCAACCCAGTGACTCTCAATCCATATCTTTACATAACCCGTAATCCAATTTTGAGATTATCCAGTTTAATATCAATGATCCAAATCTTCATTCAAGTGGAGATGAAACAGTGGGATCCTAAATATAAAAGGAGAATGATTAATGAAAAATTTTTCTTTAGGATTAAAGAGAAATATTAAAATTGGCTCCTGGGTTATTGGCATACTGGCTATCAGTATATCCGTTCTTTTGATAACAGCCTTATTTCGTACCCATCCAGGCTTTTTCTTTTTTTCAATTGATCTTCTCGGCTCAATTGCAGGAATATGGATTGGGTTTGAATTAATCTATGCCGCTTTAATCACTAAGATAAATGTCATGGGTTCAAAAATCCATTTTAGAACGGTATATTATTCGATTGATTGTGAGTGGAATCAGCTTGAT
>JBDKTF010000405.1:0-2254 GCA_039680295.1 Anaerolineaceae bacterium | reverse complement strand
AAATTGCGAAACGTATAGGCTTCATCTGCCTGCACCTGCACCAGCGGACGAAGCTGGGCAGTACCGGGCAGGCTGATGCCGTGTTCGCGTGAAAGTTCCACCATGGTGCTCAGACGCAGCGTCCCTTCAAGATGGCGATGCAAATCCACCTTGGGCAGTTTCAGCGCAACTGCTGCGATATCAGTCATCGATTACGCCTCCGCACCATCGTTTGATATTCTTTCATTATATCCCACATTGAACAGACGCTCGCGCGCTTGCGAGTTCGGGTTGGTAAAAGGACCCGCCGCCCATTTATCCCTGCATTAAAAAGGATCAGCCTTTCGGCTGTGGTTCAAATATTCTAGCATGAAAATTGTTTTTTGACTTTTCATCAGACTGGTATAATTGGTTCATATGGAACCCAACCAACTCTCCGACCCAATCTGGGTCGCCACCTCTGCCGCATTGGAAAAGATGGTTTTCCACCTGAACGCTCAGCCTTCCATTGCGGTGGACACCGAATCCAACAGCCTTTTTGCCTATCAGGAACAGGTTTGCCTGATCCAATTCTCCACGCCAGACACCGATTATCTGGTGGATCCCCTGGCGTTGAAAGACCTTTCCATATTGGCTCCAATCTTTGCCGATGCCAAAATCGAAAAAATTTTCCACGCCGCTGAGTATGATCTAATCTGCCTGCGGCGCGATTTTCATTTCACCTTTGCCAATCTGTTCGATACCATGCAGGCAGCGCGAATTTTGGGACGCGACGGGGTGGGGTTGGGCTCATTATTGGAAGCAGAATTTGGACTTCAACTGGACAAACGTTACCAACGCGCCAACTGGGGCATACGTCCCCTGCCGCCGGCGCAGCTGGCGTATGCCCGTCTGGATACACATTATCTGTTTGCGCTGCGAGAGCGCATGGAAGCCGCGCTGGTGGAAGCCGGGCGCATGGAACTGGCAAAGGAAGACTTTCTGCGCCTGTGCCGTCCGGTGGAAAACAACAACAGTGGTGAACGCGAGAATAGCTGGCATATCAGCGGGTCCAAAGAATTAACACCGCAGCAAATGGCAATTCTGCACGAGTTGTGCACGTACCGTGATGACCAGGCACGTTCTGCCAACCTGCCCCCATTCAAAATTATGAGTAATCAGGCGCTGGTTGAAATTGCCGAATTGGAACCGCGTCTGATGGAAGAATTGTACAATCTGCAAAATCTGCATCCGCGTCAGATCCAACGACACGGCGCGCAGTTGCTTAAAGTCGTGGCGCGCGGTCTGGAAGCCACGCCGTTACGCCGGCGGCATACCCCGCGTCCGGATGATGCCATTCTGGCGCGTCTTGAGGCGCTGCGTATCTGGCGGCGCGACACCGGGAAGAAATTGGGGGTTGAATCTGATATTATTTTGCCGCGTGATGCCATGTTCAACCTGGCGGAAGCCAATCCGCGTTCGATGGATGATATTCGTGCCGTAATGGGCGATCTGCCCTACCGGGCAGAGCAATTCGGAGACAAGATTTTACACGCCCTCCACATCTGATCAATTCAGCAGTTTCTAAGGAGGTTTCGCATGAATCTGACCATCTATGGCGCTGCACAGTCGGTAACTGGTTCGCAGTACATGCTGCATATCAATGGTGAAACGCTGCTGCTGGAATGCGGTATGTTCCAGGGTCGGCGGGAAGACACCTATCGCAAAAATGTTCACCTGGCGTACCCGGCAGACGAGGTGGACGCTGTCATTCTCTCGCATGCACACATCGATCACAGCGGGAATCTGCCCAACCTGGTTAAAAATGGTTACCGCGGCAAAATCTTCACGACCGATGCAACCGCGCACCTGGCAGATGTGATGCTGAAAGACTGCGGGCATATCCAAGAAGCGGATGCTGAATTTGTCAACAAGAAACGCGCCCGCCGGGGCGAACCGCCAGTCGAACCCATTTACACGATTCTGGATGCAGAACACGTCGCCAACCATTTCCAACCGGTGCGGTACGGCGAAAGTTTTCAACCCATCCCCGGCGTGACGGCGCAGCTGGTGGATGCCGGACATATTCTGGGGTCGGCTGCCATTGTGCTCGATCTGCAGGAGAACGGTCACAGCACCCGGTTGTGGTTCTCAGGCGATATCGGGCGCCTGAACATGCCGTTGATGAAGGACCCTGTGCTGCCGGAAGGCAAAGTGGATACCCTGCTGATGGAATGCACCTACGGCGATAAGCCCCATGCCAACCCCGAAGAGGCATTCATTGAGTTTCGCGAGG
>JBDKTF010000526.1:0-2061 GCA_039680295.1 Anaerolineaceae bacterium | reverse complement strand
GTCGCCAGTTCCAGGCAGTTGATGAGCGCCAGATTTTTTTCGATGGGAATTTCCGCGAAATCGCCAAAAACATCGTAACCGGCATTGTTGACCAGAAAATCGATCTCCCCGGCGCCAATGCGCTGCTCCACCTTCGCAATGCCCGCTTCGGTGGACAGGTCCGCGGTCAGGGGTTCTGCGCGCACGGCAAAACGGGTGCGGCATTCCTCCGCCAGCGCTTCCAGACGCTCCGTGCGGCGCGCCACAAGCACAAGGCTGTATCCTTCAGCCGCCAATCGCAGCGCGTAGGCGCGACCAATGCCCGACGATGCGCCGGTCACCAATACGGTCCGATCCGGCAGGCGCTTCTGATGGCTGATCCAGCGCTCCATTTGCCCGCGGCGGCGCTGACGGGCAATCCACCATCCCATTCCCACCGCCAGCGCAGCCAGACCGAGCCATGCCACGCGCCCGGGTTTCGGATCCTGTGATTTCGCTTTCATCTTCCTTCCTCCTGCCCGACCACCTGACTGGAAACCACCGCCGATACAATGGCATATCCAGACATGACGTTGCGCGTTTGGTTCCTGCCGCTGAAATACAGCGCTTTCAAATCTTCTGATCGGATCGTGTTCACCTGCTCAAAGCCGCGCGAATGTAAAAAGGAGTCAATCTGATTTAGCGGGATGCCAAAGCGCAGATCCTCGCCGGTCATGCCGCGGTAGCGCTTCATGCCCCGAATTTCTCCGTGATGGGTCGGTGTATTTAACAGCTTGTCATCGAAAAAATCGAAGATCACACTGCTACCCGGCGCAGCATGCTGCGCAATAAACTTCAGGGTACTGTCCACGGCTGCGGCGTCGAGGTAATAGGTAACTCCCTGCCAGATGAATACCGTCCGGCTGTGGGGGTCATACCCGTGGGCTGCCAGACATTTACCCAGCGTCTGACGGTTGAAATCAATGGGAACGTAAGTCACGTGCTCCGGCAGGCTGCCGAATATCTTCCGCAGCGCATCCAGTTTGAGCGCCTGTGTCGCCGGGTGGTCCACTTCGAAGACGCGGACGGGAGACCGCAAGCCTTCAAAGCGGTAGGCGCGCGCGTCATAACCCGCGCCCAAAATCACCAACTGATCCAATCCCTGCCTGAGTTGAGCGGAGAGGTAATCATCGATGTAGCGGTCGCGTCCGACGAGAAAGCCCATCACCCCCTTTCCACGATGTTCCGCATAGCCCGAACGAATGAAGAAGCGTATGAATGCATAAAACCAATCCGGAATAAAGCGGCGAGCAAAGGGATCTTCGCAAATTCGTTCCCCGGCGGGTTTTTCCATTTCCACCGCGCGTATCACGGCGATTCCCATGGCAGTCAAACTGGCTTGGTTTTTCCGCATATTTTCCCCTCAGTTATAAGAGCTACCCATTCTGAACGTGATTAACACCCTGTTGAAAGAGCGCAATGATATGCTCATCTTCCACCCGGTAATGCACTTCCTTGCCGTCCCGCCGCGATTGAACCAGCCGCATCTGGCGCAATCCGCGCATATGATGCGAGATGGCAGACTCACTGATGCCAATCACCAGAGACAGGGCGCTGATGGTCATTTCCTCTGTCACCAGCACCGAGAGAATGCGCACCCGGGTGGTGTCGCTGAAGGCGCGAAACACTTCCGCGACATGCGCCGCCTGATGCTCGTCCAACAATGAGGAATGTATCTTTTGCATGGTCAATTCACCGAAACAAACAATTCAACGATTGCTCAATTGTTTATATATTACATCGGATGCAACGCAATTTCAAGCATCTCCACAAGAACGGGAGGATGAATTAAAACAAGCCTCACCGCGAATGAGATTCACCGCGGTGAGGAAATTGCATCGGCGGAACACAGCGCAGACAGCCAAAAAAGCTGCCTGCCTGAATCTGGATCGAGACGATACTTCAGATTGGGATAAGGCGTGAGAAATCAGGCGTCAGAGAGATCATCCCGGTTCATTCTGTCGTGCGAAAGCTTACCCGGCGGGTGTACGCCACAATCACGGCATCGATCTGTTTTTCCAGATTTTTCACGCGTTCCAATTG
>JBDKTF010000184.1:0-5163 GCA_039680295.1 Anaerolineaceae bacterium | reverse complement strand
TTTTTCCTTCGCGGCGCACATCACCAGCGTCTGGTTGTCGGCGCGGGTGAGATCGTTGTACTTTTTGCGGATGCGCGACAACCGCAGCGCCTGCGCTCCGGTGAGGTGCTGTTGCCCGGCGTTGAAGTAGCCCATGTCCTCGGTGTGATCGTCAATCGGACGACCGTCCACATCGTGTTCGAGGTAAATATCGATGCCGCCCAGCGCGTCGATGATCTTGACGAATGCCTGCATGTTGACCGCCGCGTAATAATCGGAACGCACACCGAAATTGAGCATCAGGGTGCGCGCCGTCAATCCCGGTCCGCCGCCGGGACCATCGTAATAGCCCATGCCGGGTCCGCCGAAGAGATACGCCTGGTTGAGCTTGCCGTGATCGATGCCGTAGTGATCAGATATGTCTGGGATTTCCACCCACAGGTCGCGCGGGATGGACAGAATGGTGATCTTCTGATTGACGAAATCCACGCGGGCAATGCGGGTCACATCTCCCAACCCGTAGAGATAGGTGTTGTCGCGTTCGTCCGCACCGATACCCAGCAGATAGAGCGGCTCAGCCGGTCCGCCGCACACAGGGGCGGGCGCAGCGGTAGCGGTCTGGGCAGACGCAGCGGCATCTGCCGCCGGGGTGGATTCGCCCGGTTGCGGTGCGGCAGGCGTCAACGTGGGCAGATTAAGGCTCTCCCCCATGGGTCGGTTCCAACGGATCGAAAGGTAAATACCGCCGCCAATCAAAGCGGCAGCCAAAATTCCAAGAATGATGAATAAGATTTTTCGCCCGACAGGCATGATGCAGTCCTCCTCCAACGAACCGCCTTTTGTTCAGACGGCGCGTCCATTATATCATGCCGTCCATTGACAAACCCTTCCGCCAAACGTAAAATCCAACCTGCATCATCTTTCAAATTTCTCTTCTGGAGTTTTTCCGTGAATTCTCGGGGTTCTTCTTTCTTTCCCCTTCATCTTTCCAGCAGCCTGGCTGACTGGAAAAAATGGCTGCCCTACGCCGGGGCGGCGGCAGGTTTCTTTCTGCTGGTCATGGGATTCCTGAGCCGCCGCCTGTGGTATTCTGACTGGCTGGTGCTGCTGGCTGGGATGCTGCTTTCGTTCTGCGCCGTGGAACTGCTGTTAAGGGCCGATGTTTCTCCGGCATGGAGTTACCGGGGGGCGTTTCTGTTGGGCGCGGCTGCCGCCAGTCTGGATTGGATTGCGGCATTTGCATCCAGCGGCGTAAACCCGGGGACGAGACTGCTCTTTGTGGGCTGGTTCGGCGCGATTCTCGGCGCCATGCTGGCGACCGCGCAGCGCGAAGGCATCTGCGAAAACAATTTCCCTCCTTCAGCAGAGGTGGAAGCAGAAGTGCTGGCGATTCACCGCCAGGTCATCGGCAGACCGGCTCCGCTGCCCATTTCCAAGCGGATTTTCGATCTCGTGCTTTCTGATCTTGGGTTGATCCTTTCCTTCCCCTTCGTTTTCTTCTTCAGCGCGCTCATCTGGCTGGAAGACCCCGGTCCGGTGATTTTCATGAAGAACTCGGTGGGCAGGGGAGGGATCAATTTTCACGAGTATAAGCTGCGCACCATGGTGCGCGAAGCCGAAAAAGCCACCGGTCCCACGCTTGCCACCGAGGAAGATACGCGCGTGCTGTGGGTGGGCATGTTCCTGCGGAAAACCGCACTCGATGAACTGCCGCAGCTCGTCAACATCCTCAAGGGAGAAATGAGCTTCGTGGGTCCCCGCCCACAGCGTACCGTTCTGGTACACGGCTACCTGCAAGAGATGCCCGAATACGCTGAACGCCACCGCGTGCCGCCGGGGCTGGCGGGGCTGGCACAGGTCATCGGCAGTTATTACATGTCTCCCGAAGAAAAACTGAGCTGGGACCGGCGCTACCTGGAGCATGCCAATCTGGGCTTCGATTTGAAGCTGCTGGCGCTGGCGGTGGTGCTGGTGCTTGTTTTACGTTGGGGAAAGAATGAGTCGCTGCCGCGGCGCTGGTTGGGATTGGGATAAAGGACATGGTGCGCCCTGACGCACCCCTTTTCAATACAAAGATCACCCCTTCGTGATGAAACAATTGCGCCCGATGAGAATATTCCCATCGGGCGCGTTCTTCTCCTCCACCGGTTATTTAAGGTATATCCCCTGAGGATCCAATTCCTCGCGCAAAATGCGCAGTTCTTCCGCTGTGGGCGGTTCGGTAACGCGCAGCGCCGCCGCCGCGCGCAGGTCCCAGCCGGTGTTGGCTTTTGCCTCTTCCACCGTCGCGCCAGGGTGCAGCGCGGTGAGCACCAGTTCGCCGCTCTCATCCGGCTCCATGATCCCCAGATGGGTCACCACTGCCTGCGGACCCCCGCCGCGCACACCCGCGGCATCCCGTTCCGCGCGCCCGCTGAGGAATCCCGCCGAGGTGCAAAAATCCACCTTTTCCGGAAAGCGGCGTTTTTGGTGGGGGGTCATCACATAGCAGCGGTTCGCCCAGGCGGCGATTTCCATTGAGCCACCCGATCCGGGCAGACGCACCTTGGGTGAATTGTACCCGCCAATGACCGTGGCATTGATGTTGCCGAAGCGGTCGATCTGCGCACCGCCCAAAAAGCCCACATCCACATTGCCGCGCTGCAAGTAGAGCGAGAAGATATCGTACATGCTGCACACCGCTGCGGCGCCGCTCACCAGCGTGGGATCGCCGATGGACAGCGGCAGACGCGCCGGGCGCGATCCGATCACCCCGGCTTCGTAAATCAGGCGCAGATTGGGGGCGTGCGTACGCATCGCCAGGTTGCATGCCAGGTTGGGCAGCCCCACCCCCACAAAAACCACATCCCCATCCCGCAGCAGCCGGGCGGAGTTAATCGTCATCAGTTCTGAAGAAGTGTAGGTCATTTCCATCGCTTGTCCTTAAGAGTTATCCGCGAATGAACGCTAATAAAACGCGAATTGACACGAATGACGATGATGCAAAAATCAAATTTTATGTAAATTCCTTCCCGAACGATAATCCGATGTAAGGATCAGTCGTTTCCATTGAAGGCTGCCTGAACCAAAATTGAAAAGCAACCCAACCTGCATCCCGGTTGCCTTCAGATAATTCAAAACCTGAGCTTCATCAACGCTCGTCAATCGGTCCACCGCTTTCAATTCCACGATGATTTTCGAAAAGACAACCAGGTCAGCGATATAGGATTTACTCAACGGCAACCCTTTGTAAGTGAGAGTGAGATTTGTCTGCGACGTAAAAGGAATGTTTCGTTGCGCCAGTTCCTTCTCCATCGCTTCGTGATAGACGGCTTCCAGAAATCCGCATCCCAACACACTATGCACTTCCATAGCTGCTCCGACAGTCTGATAAACCTCGTCGCGGTACAGAAGATCGCCACTGCCCTGTCTGTCAGGATTGGATGTAGAGTTGCCCATCTTCATCTCATTCTTCGAGTAAATTCTTCACAACTTGGTTTTTTCTTCCTGTCTTCTTCGTGAAATTCGTGGTCCGCATTTCTCGTTTCGCGTTATTCGCGGTTTCGTTTTTCTCAATAGTCCCCGTAATCCACCGGGGAGCTGAGGCGGGGAGAAACCTTCAGGCGGTCGCGGGTATCGGCGCCGAGCTTCTCCCAATATTCCGCCCGATCCTTCACCCCATACACCCACTCGTCCAGATAGGCTTTCACCTGCTCCGGCGACTCGCTGATCCTATCCCATTCCAGGTAGAAAGCATTATCGCGGTCGTAGTATCCCTGGGTATAGGAGGGATGTGCCGCATACGGCACATGGCAGACCGCATCCACGATGAACTCAGGGATCATCGTACGGTTGGGGTCTGAACGGATGACAGCCTCGTCCACGATCTCTTCTGCGGTGAGGATGACGTGCCTGGCGGCAAATGCCGCTTCCTTCTGCTCGCCCAAAATCCCCCAGATATGCGCATTGCCCTGCGCGTCGGCGCGCTGAACGTGCACAATCGCCACATCCGGATGCAGCGCCGGGAGCACCACCACTTCCTTGCCCGAATAAGGATCCGTCACCCGGCGGTAATTGGGATTGTTCTGCTCTAGGCTGGTTGCAGCCGTTTGATTCATGGGCATGAAGGGCAGACCGGCAGCGCCCGCCTGCAGGCGGGTGATCATGCCAAAATGCGAATACTCTTCCCATTCCAGCTGCCCCGATTCGATGGCACTGCGCACGATACGCAGCGACCCCACGCCGGGGTTCCCGATGTATGAGAAGATCACCTTGCGGGCGCAGCCTGCCGCCACCATCTGATCATAAATCAGATCGGGGGTGGCGCGCGCCAGCGTCAGGTCCCTGCGCCCCTGCCGGATGATCTCGTGCCCGGCGGCAAAGGGAATCAGGTGCGTAAATCCGGCGGCATAAACCAGGTCGCCATCGTGCACATAACGAGCGATTGCGTCAGAGAGCGATGTGAGTTTGTCCATAAGCCTTTTGTGAGATGGGATGAAACTGGTGGATTATTTTGAACCGGGCTTTTTGCGCCGGCTTTGGAATTGTTCGCTGACTTTGCGCAGCGCAGAAAACCGCCCTGAAGGTTGCGCCGGGGGTTTCCCACTCCGGTATACAGCATAGCCAATGAAAAACGCCAATCCGCCGACCAGGAGGTAGTTATAATCGCGCTGCTGGGAAAGATCCGATGCAATAAATATTGCCACCAAAACCATTCCCACCAGTGTAAAGAAACATCCAATGCGGCTGATCAGAGTCATGCAACAATCCAGAATAAAAGTAGCAAATCGGGGCGCACAGACGGCGTGCGCCCCTTTTAACGATGGTTGAAATCAGGCGCGCTTGACCAGATTGCGAATCTGCTCGTGCATATACAGCGGCAAATAATACAACCCGCCCGAGTTCTTTCCTGATGATCCAGAGCCTTTCCATCCGCCGAACGGCTGGAAGCCAGGCCAAGCACCGGTGGTCACACCCTGCGGACGGTTGGCGTAGATCACACCCGCTTCGGCGCGGTCGAAGAACCACTCCACCTCTTCCGGTGTGCCGTAGAAACCGCCCGTCAAGCCGTAATTCACTGCATTGGCGCGCTGTATGGCTTCTTCCAGATTGCTCACTTTGGCGATGGTGGTGATGGGTACGAACATTTCCGTCCCCCACAGGCGGTGATCCGCCGGTACGTCCAACACGAAAGTCGGCGTGCAG
>JBDKTF010000107.1:0-3179 GCA_039680295.1 Anaerolineaceae bacterium | reverse complement strand
TGGATGTTGCCATCCCAACCGGTAATATAAAACTGTTGGTGTATTACGCCATTGCCATGCTGATTGTCTGGGTTGAGGGCGGTTGTCGCTGCCCATGGCATCCAAAACAATTGTTGTTCTCAAAAATTCCTCATTTCATTTCCTTTTGCTTGACAATAAGGCTACACCAGATATAATGTCTATCCACGCGCTGGTGCTGGAACTGGCAGACAGGCATGGTTGAGGGCCATGTGCCGCAAGGCATGGGGGTTCAAGTCCCCCCCAGCGCACAAAATGATGGATGACCGCTTCGGCGGTCTTTTTTGTTTCTCCCAGCGGGGTATAATTTTAGGAGAAGGGAGGTTTCCATGATTAAGTCAGTGACTGTGGATGAGATGCGCAAAATCGAAATCCAGGCGGATGCTGCCGGTTGGGCATTTGCCAGGATGATGGAAACAGCGGGACTTGGATTGGCGGAGAAAGTTCGCGAGAGGTACGGCGGTCTTTTCCTTCAGCCGGCAGACGCTTCTGTTGCAGGATTGGTGGGCGGCGGCAACAATGGCGGAGATACGCTGATCGCGTTGACCCATTTGATCCAATGGGGATGGAAGGCTTCGGCGTTTCTCGTGGGACGTAAACCTTCGGATGCTTTCGTGAAGAAGTTTGAATCTGCGGGGGGAAAAGTCGTTCTGACCGGGACATCCGAATGGCAGAAGGAACTTGAAGGGGTGGATGTTCTGCTGGATGGCATGTTAGGCACTGGTTTTCGTTTACCATTGCGCAGTGAAACAGGGCAAATCCTGGCGCAGGTGCATGCGTTTCTGGATCAGGCAGATTCTCAGCCATATATTGTGGCGGTGGATTGTCCATCCGGCGTGGACTGCGACAGCGGCGAAATGGCGCCTGAAACCCTTCCTGCGGATATGACCGTATGTATGGCAGCCGTTAAAACAGGGATGCTCAAATTGCCTGCATTTGAGCGGGTGGGCGAGCTCAATCTTGTGGATATTGGTTTGCCAGAAGACCTGCCGGGCTGGAAAGCGGTGACCAATTATGTAGCAAGTGAGGATGAAGTACGCGATTGGCTGCCAAAACGCCCTTTGGATGCCCATAAGGGCACTTTTGGGACGGCTCTGATTGTAGGCGGATCCATCAATTATACCGGCGCCCCATTACTGGCAGGCGAGGCGGCTTATCGGGTGGGTGCAGGGCTGGTAACCATGGCTGTTCCCGAATCGCTGCATATGCCACTGGCAGGGGCTTTACCAGAAGCTACCTGGTTATTGCTGGCGCAAGAGACCGGCGTCATCGCCCAGGATGCTGCCGAGGTGGTTCTCAGGCATTTACCGAAAGTTACTGCAATGTTATTGGGACCGGGGATGGGATTGGAAGAAACCACCCGCGATTTTGTTAAAGACGTGGTTTCTCATCACAGACCGTATGCACGAGCTGGAATGGGATTCCTCAACGTGGAATCAGATTCAGAATCCTCCAGCGAGCCGAAAATGAACCTTCCGCCCCTGGTTGTGGATGCGGACGGTTTGAAGCATCTGGCGCAAATTCAGGAATGGGACCAGTTGTTATCCGAACAAGTGGTTTTAACCCCTCATCCTGGCGAGATGGCAATTTTGACCGGAATGAAAACCGCGGATATTCAAAACCATCGACTGGAAGTTGCCAAAGAATATGCAACTCGATGGCGGAAGGTTGTCGTGTTGAAGGGCGCCTTTACGGTGATTGCGAATCCCAACGGAGAAACCTGGGTGATCCCGATCGCTACCTCAGCGCTTGCGCGGGCAGGGACAGGCGATGTACTTGCCGGAATCATCACCGGGCTGTTGGCGCAGGGAATGGAACCGTTTCATGCGGCAATCGCAGGTTGCTGGCTGCATGCCCAGGCAGGTTTGCATGCGATGGATGATTTTGGCACATCTGCGTCTGTGCTGGCTGGGGATGTATTGGCAGCCGTTCCTGAAGTGTTGGCAGAATTGAGCGATTAAATATCGTTTATATCTACGCAGAATAGGATAGTCAAAGAGGCTGCCTCAAAAGGAGACAGCCTCTTACGATTTTAATCAAGGAATTTGTTATGCTTCGGGGGTTACGGGAGGTTCAGGGGTTTCGGGTGAAATGCGGGTTTCTTCGACTTTTTTCTTGCCTGTCTTACCGGTGGTTGTTGTGACGATATCTTCGATCTTACCAATTTGGTCGTCCAAAACCACCTGTCCACGCTGTTGAAGTTCCTGTGCGCGGATTTTGGCTGTTTTTGCCAGTTCTTCAGCGCGAACACGGGCTTCTGCCGTGACACCTTCAGCATAGGTGAATGCTTCTTCAGCGGTTTCAGATGCTTTATCTTTTAATTCGATTGCTTTTTCTTTAATCTGAGCGCGGGTTTCCTCACCACTTTGAGGAGCCATGATGAGCGAAACCAAGGCGCCAGTCAAACCGCCCACCAGAAAACCCATCAAAAATGCGCCAAAATTATCTTTTTCTGCCATATCCTGCTCCTTTCATGAATAAACGCAATCCTGCCCAGAGGATGGGGGATTATTTTCGCGACGGGTGAAGAAGATCGATCATTTTTTTCAACGCCGCCATATATTCGTTCAATTTAATCACTGGTTCTGAAAGATTGTTGCTGATGAAAGTTGCCGTACCGCGCAGCGTGTTGGCGGTTTCGGTTGTGGCGTCCAAAATCGGTTTGACTTCATTCTGGAGAAGATTGATTAATGTTGCCAACTGGACAATCAAGATGACCAGAGCAACACCGATTACCATCGATTCCAGAGCCATGAAGATGATAAAAATATCGCGCACTCTGCTCGTGGTGGCAATATCAGCGCGCATAAGGAATACCGCACCGATGATGAGCAATGCAAGCAAAATCACTGCAACTGTGATGACAATGTAAAGCGTTTTCTTTGGATTAGAACCTGAACTGTCGGGGTTTTCAACCACGCCAGTGGACATGGAAGGCTGCGCTTCAGATGGGGATGGAGTTGCATTCAGGTCGATTTCGTTCATGGTTGAAGCCATTATATCACAGCCATAAGGGGAAATAGATAAATGATATCAGTATATTTTGCTACCACTTTATTCTGAGAATTCCAGATCAAAGTCATCCACCGAAGAGAGATCGGAAATAGGTTGGAGACAGATATCGGAAAATAACCCGTTTTGCTCGGCTTGAAGGATGTGCC
>JBDKTF010000576.1:0-3236 GCA_039680295.1 Anaerolineaceae bacterium | reverse complement strand
AGTGGCTTGAACAATCACTATTCTAGCTAGAAGGTGATTTGTGGTTTAACCCCCTGTCCCCACCCGCGTAGCGGGTGGTTTCTTGTCTCCCTCGCTTCGCTCCCTCGACAGACTAAAGTCCATAAATGCAAACCCCGCCGGAAAACCGGCGGGGTTTTTTGTTCGCCCGTGTTTACCACCCGGCGCCGACCGCAGAACAGACGCTGTCCGTCTGAATCCTGCCCACTAATCTTTCAATCGTGCAGATATTTCACGATTCTCGCTCACCCGCTCCAAAAACAAACGCCTCTGAGCTTCATCCGGAATCTGGTTGGCTCTCTCACGGAGAAGTTGACCCGCGGTTTCGAGAACCTGTTTTGTTCGCGGGTCTCCATTTTCCGATAAGACATTGACGCAGGCGAGGTAAACCCGCAAAGGAGAATCGATGCCTGCCAGCACAACCTTCAGGGGAGCAGATTTGCTTTTTTCTTCCAGGGTCTTCAATATTTTCTCCACCAGCGACGCGGCGTACGCGAGGCGACCCTGTTGCAGCGATGCCCACGCCAGTCCGGCAAGGGGTTCGAGCGCCAGACCGGGTTGTCCCAGTTGTTCGCGCAGAGTCCACGCCCGTTGATAACTATCGGCAGCGTCATCGAATAACCCGAGCTCGAATTGAATCTGCCCCAGAAAAGTTAACACACACGCCAGATTGGGGCGGGCTCCCATCGGTTCGATGATCTTCAGTGCCTGACGGGTGGTCTCCATCGCCGTCTGGTCATCTCCAAGGAAATGACTGGTCAATCCCAGATTTGCCAATACAATGGCTTCCCCTCTGCGATAACCGATTTCACGGCGGTGCTGGAGAGAGCGCTCGAAAAAGGGAATTGCCCCCGAATAATCGCCGTGCCTTCTCCGCAGCACACCCAACGAATGGATCGCCTGGCTGTATCCCACACAATCGATCCGCTGAAAAATCTCCAACGCCTGTTCGATGTAACCCTGGGCGGATGCGTCATCTCCCAGATCCGATGCGATCAACCCTAGATTGTGCACCGCGAAACCAACCCCCATCCAATCGCCAATTTCATTCAGGATCTGGCAGGACCGTTCAAAACAATCCCTCGCGCAGTCCACCTTTTCCTGCTGGCGGTAGATTCTCCCCTGGTGGTAGATTAACCAACCCTCGCCGCGCCGGTCGCCAAGTTCATGATAAATTTTGCTGCATGCTTCGGAATGCATCATCGCGCGGGAAAAATCACCCATCGGCAGGTACACCATGCTCAAATTATAGTGTGTCCACCCCTCGCCCCTGCGGTTCCCGCTGGCGGTACAGACGCCCATCGCCTGTTCGAGAAAGGAGATTGCCAGATCATAGTTACCCAATTCTTCATTGGCGTAGCCCAAAGAGAGAAGGGCGAAACCCTCATCGACATCCAATCCCAGTTCCTGGTCCATCTGCAGAGATTTTTCCAGATAGTTCCTGCCGTTCAAGAAATCTCCGGCATAATGGCAGGCTAAACCCATCTGGAACAGACTTCTGGCTTCCAATTCCCGCATCCGGGCAGCCTGGGCGAATTCAATGCATCTGATGAGATAACCCTGCGCGGTTTTGAATTGACCCCTCTTGATCTGTAAATCAGCCAGTCTGTACAGCGCTTCCGCCTGACCCGCCTGATCATTCCGGGTCTGCGCCAGATCAGACGCGGTCTTCAAATACTTTTCCACGGTCGGATATAACCCTCTGGTCTCAAGGTAAGGAAACAGTAAATTCAGCCAGTGGTTCAAGCGATTGAAATCCTGGGACTTTACCGTAAAGTCAACCGCCGTCAAAATATTGTTCAGCTCGCGGTCGAGATTCTGAAACCGGTCGCCCTGTTCTTCGACATACCAGATCATATATTCCACCAGACGGGTGACCGCAGCGGGGGCGGCTCCCTGGATCGATGCATAATCGGATATCGTCTGGTGCAGGGTGTAACGGTCGATCCCGACACATTCCACCAAACCGCTGTCCACCAGTCTATCGAGCACAGAGGCGGGAGCGCCAATCACCGCCAGCGCAGCGTCTTCTGAAAACGTGTTCGGTTTGGCGGGAAATATCGATAAATCCAGCAGCGCCTGGTACGCTTCCGCGTCCAAAATTTCAGTGCTGAGGCAGATCATCGTCTGGAGCGACAAAGGGGTACCCAACCGCGGATTTGGATGCAGGTTATCCAGGGGGGCAGCCGGTTGGGATATTTTCAACCTCACCCGGGGCTCCTCCAGGTCGCTCAATGCTTCCTGCAGTCTGCGGAGCTGGGTCCGGTAGCTTTGTTTCTCAAGGTAGCGCCCAATCAGGATCAAAGCCAGGGGCAACCCACCCAGTGAAGGGATCAATTTCTGAATTTCATGGGGAGCGGTTTTGATCGCCCAGGGAGCGATTTGAGTCAGAAGCCGGGCTGCGTCCTCCTGATTCAATTCACGAACCGTGGTTGTTTGACCGTTGGTAAAATCCAGCGCGACCTCCGCCAGGCGGGTGGTAAGGAGGTAGGCGCAGTTCGGACCGCCGATTTTAAACGCCAGGGCTTCTTCAGTCTGCCAGGCGTCATCAATGATCAGGAGCATTCTGCGCATCCCGATCGCCGCATGGATGATCGCTTCGCGCTCAGCCAGCGTGGTTCGGCTGGCAATGACCTCATTGGTCACCCCAACCGCCGCCGCCCAATTGCCCAGCAGAGACAATAAATCGGGCTGGCGACCCAGATTCGCCCAGAGAATGCCGTCGTGGAAATAATTCTGAACTTCCTGATCATGGGCAAGTTCTACGGCGACAGCGGTTTTCCCCACGCCGGGCAAGCCGTCGAGGGTCAAAACTGCCTGCTTCCCGTCTTGCACCAATTCCTTTTTCAGCCGGCAAAGGAGATCATCTCTTCCAATCAGGGGGATGGAAGCGCGGGACGGCGCAATCAACGGCGCCCGGCGGCTTTCAAACGCAGCGGTCGTCAACCGTACGGGTTCCCCGTCATCGGCGTTGGAAGATTCCAGCTCCCACTTATAGAGAACTTCCGCAAGCCGCTCCAAAGCCTGTCCCTGCTCTCCAAAATAGGTCCCTTTGGATACGTGAAGCTGTTCTTTCACCCAATCAGGATTTCGTTCGTTCAGGTACTGCTCGGTCAGGATGATGTAGGGACGCCAGCGCTTATCAAAATAATTCGGAGAACCTTCTTCGGGTCTTAAGCTCTCCAGCGCCGCCAGAAACACCCTGCGTAAAGCCAGTC
>JBDKTF010000477.1:0-13313 GCA_039680295.1 Anaerolineaceae bacterium | reverse complement strand
CGCGGGTCAGACAGCCCAGAGCATTGACAACTTTCTGACCAGCAATCTATCATCCATCAGCACAGAAGCCAAGATCGAAATATTTGCCAATTTGTTAGCCATGCCCAGCTATTATCGAAGTACCAGCACTGAATATGAAGAGACTCTCGCGATTCTGGATGGGCTGCGCGCAAAAGATACAGCGCATATTTCATCATATGCCCTTCTGGACAAAAATGGATATGTCATTGCTGATTCTTTACGTGGCAATATCGGTCTGAATTACAAAGAGAGCAGCTTTTTTACCATTCCGACCCAGACAGGAAGCGCATATGTTTCACCGGTGGAGTTTTCACCCGGTACCAATACGGCATATATCTACTTCAGCAGTCCGGTGCGTAATCTTTACGGTATGCAGGTCGGCATCTTGCGGGTACGTTATGATGCCTTCCTGCTTCAAGAGATGCTGAATAACAACGCAAATATTTTTGAACAAGCCAAGCCAATTCTGGTGGATGAAAACGGAATTCTGCTCGCAGACGCGCTGACACCCAACAATATTTACAAAACTCTGATCCCGTTGAGCGATAAAGAGCTTGAAACGCTGCAATCGCAATATAAATTACCCAAACTCGATAAAGCGGATTTGTCTGTTAACCAGGAAAGTCTCTATCAGGCATTTAAAAATCGTCAGAATGAAACGAACTTCACAGTTACCATATCCCAGGGAAGAATGGCTGGCACTTTCACAGATCTGCGTGCCCAACCCTGGACGGTATCATATATGCAGAATGAAGAGATCTTCCTCGCCCCTGTGCGGGAACAAACAGATCGCATCATTCTGTTCTCTGCTTTCATTCTGGCAGTCACAGTGCTGGTATCAATTTTATTGAGCCAATGGTTGATTCACCCGATTGCCAATTTGACGACAATAGCCAATCAAATCACCTCTGGTGATTTGAACGCGGTTGCCAAAGTGGAAGGCATTGTGGAAGTCGGAATGTTGGGGTCTGCATTCAATGTCATGACCAGACGTTTGCGATCGTTCATCGATAATCTGGAAACTCGTGTTCAAGAACGTACCCAAAAATTGGCAGAACAATCCGATATCATGCGGTATCGCGCTACACAACTCGAAACGGTTTCTGATGTGGCGCGCGCCATTGCATCCGAACAGGATTTGGAGCGGTTGCTTACCAATGTGACCCGGTTAACCAGTGAACGCTTCGGCTTTTATCATGTGGGCATTTTCCTGCTGGATGAAAACAAGGAATACGCTGTTCTACGCGCTGCGAACAGCCCGGGGGGGAAACGAATGTTGGCGCGCAACCACCGCCTGCAGGTTGGGCAGGTGGGTATCGTGGGTTATGTCACGGGAAAAGGTGAAGCCCGCATCGCCACGGATGTTGGTCAGGACGCCATTTATTTCAACAACCCAGATCTGCCCGAGACCCGCTCCGAAATGGCGCTGCCGCTCAATGTCAAAGGCAAAGTGATTGGCGCATTGGATGTGCAGTCCACCGAATCCGCTGCGTTCACCGAAGAAGATATCGCGCTGATGTCCACCCTGGCAGATCAGGTTGCCATCGCCATTGATAACGACCGCCTGCTGGCAGAAACCCGCCAGGCGCTCGATGAAGCGCAATCTCTCCACCAGCGCTACTTGCAGGGTGAATGGGAAAAGGAAGCCAGCGAACGTCGAAAAGAGGCGTATAAATACGCTCATGGGACAGTGGTCGGTCAGGACAAAGTTGATCTCCCTGAAATTCGCAAAGCCATCAATTCGGGGATTGTGTCTGTTCCGGATCCCAATAACGGCAATCATCATCACGCGTCGCTGGCGGTTCCCATTCGATTGCGCGGTGAAGTGATTGGCGTAATTGATCTTCAGGATGCAACCACTGATCGGCATTGGACACAGGATGAACAGAATCTGATCACATCTGTGGCTGATCAGGTCGGACTGGCGCTCGAAAATGCCCGTCTGTTCGAACAGACCGTACGCCGTGCGGAACGAGAACGCAAGGCATTGGATATTACGAACAAAATCCGCGCCACAAACGACCCAGATGCTATGATCCAAACCGCAGTCGAAGAGCTTCGCAAAGCCCTGCGAGTCACTCGCGCACAAATTGTTTTGCAAACCGCGGACAATGAAAATTCAGCCGCGCCATCCGATACTCCAGACCAGCAGTGAGGAGTGAGAGATTATGTCGTATATCATCGCCATTGCCAATGAAAAAGGCGGGGTTGCCAAAACCACCACCACCCTTTCGCTGGGCGCCGCACTGGTAGAAAATGGAGCCAAGGTTTTGGTAGTGGATCTGGATGCTCAGGCTAATCTCACACTTGCGTTGGGTGTGGAGCCATCCAAGGTGTCGCGCTCCATCGCCAATATCCTGCTGGAAGGTGATTTACCGGCTTCTTCCTGCCAGGAAACCGGGGTTCCGGGTCTGGATCTCATCCCCGCCAATTCTGAAATGGGATTGGCAGAACGGTTTTTGCCCATTCGACAGGATTATGAGTTTATCCTGCGGCAGTCGCTGGAAAAGTCTTTCCCCAACAATTATGACTATATTCTGTTGGATTGTCCGCCTTTTTTAGGCGCAGTAACCTTCAATGCGTTGACTGCCGCCCAAATGCTGCTCATTCCCACTCAGGCGGAGTATCTTTCCATCCATGCCATTCGCAATATGCTGGCAGCCGTACGCAAGATTCGCGAAAACAATAATCCCGGTCTTTCCTACCGTTTACTGGTAACCATGTTTGACCGACGCAACCGCACCCACCGCACCCTGGCAGAACAATTGCGCAGCACCTTTGGACAGGGTTTGATGGAAACCAGCATTTTCACCGACACAAAACTGCGCGAAAGCCCCATTGCCGGTCTTCCGGTGATTTATTACGCCCCCAAGAGTCGCGCCTCGGAACAATATCGCGCCCTGGCACAGGAGATCAACCAGTATGTCCAAGAAACAGCTGAACAACCGGCTTGAAAACCTCTTCGCTGCATTCGATCAGGTCGAAGAACCCCTTCGTCCGGTCACGTCCACCCTTGCCTCCGATAGCTGGCAATGGACGTTGAACGATCACGGAGAATTGACTCATTGTGATCCGCAATTTGCGGCGATATTGGGTTTCTCTCCGAAAGATATTTTGGGCAGGCTCTTCTGGGAACTGCCGTTGGCTTCAGAAGATGTATCTTCTGTGAAAGCCGCAATCCAGACCGGGGTTCCCCCTCTTGATTTACGGGTCACTTTTCAGGCAAATGGTTCTTCCATACCTTTCAGTGTCACGATCCTTTCTCACGGTACGGATGGATCATTGCGCGGTGTCTGCCAGAAGTTGGCTGGGGCTGCGTCTCCCGCAAAATCGGGTTTGGAATGGGCGGCATCTGATGAAATCCCTTCCCCCACAGCGCCAACGCAAACCCGCAAGTCCCGTCCATCACAAATATCCAAACCGGCTGCTCCCAAGCCTGTTCAGGCTCCGTCGCCAGCTTCAAGGGATTTACAAGGTTTGATGCTGGATCAAAACGGTTTCCAGCCTGCTTCCCGGATCTTAAGTGAAGCAGGATTGACCAGTTTGAAACAGAAGCTCGCATCAACCGAGAACACAAAAGACGGTAAACATGCTGCCCTGGCAGTTCCAATCCCCCTGCGCCAACAGAAGCCGGGCATTTTGGAACTGATCGACGAATCGGGGATGCGGACCTGGAGCGAGGATGAGCAGCTTCTGGCGCAGGAAGTGGCGAACCAGCTCGCATTGGCGTTGGAAAATGCTCAGTTATACGCGGCTGCCCAACAGGAGCTTTCCGAACGTATTCGTGCTGAACAAGAGACCCTTCGGCGTAATCAAGACCTTGCAACTTTGAACCAGATTGGACAAAACCTGAATAAGATCGGTAGTCCTGGCGAAATCCTTGATCTGGTATTTTCAATGATCGGGCAGGTCGTGGACAATTCAAACCTGTTCATTGCGCTGTTTGATGACTCCACCCAGCATATCACTTTTCCGGTATTCACATTGGACGGGAAACCCCAGACCGTACCCGGTAAACCCTTTGGATCCGGGGTAGTTGAACAGGTGATTCGAACCCGCATACCTCTGTTGATTGAATCTAATGTTGAACAAACATATTCACAGTTGAATATCAGCACAGAAGAGACCCTGCCCCGTTCCATTCTTGCCGTACCCATGCTTGCGGGTGAAAAGGTGTTGGGGGTGATTGTCGGGCAGGATTTCACAAAAGAGAATGCTTTCACCTCAGTTCAGCAGGAATTGCTTTCCACCATCGCATCGCAAGCCAGTACCGCCCTCGAGAATGCCCGCCTGTTTCAGCAGATGCAGGCGGCGCTGGTTGCCATTGAAGTACGCGAACGCTACCAGAAAAACATCGCCCGCGCCGTCGCCACATTGGCTGAATCAGGTACCCAATCGTTAAACGCCGCGCTACGCATGTTGGGAGAAGCCAGTTTGACCAGCCGGGTCTATTTTGCTGCTCCTGAAGGCGAGGGGAAAGACCTCGTCTGGAAAATAAAGGCGGAATGGTGTGATAACGGCGTCTCCGCCATGATCGACCAACCAGAGATGAATCATCTGGATCCGAAAGAATACCTTTTATGGAAAACCCATCTGCAGGAACTGGGCAACCACTCGAGCACCTTTGCCGCCGCCACTGATGCAGAAAAGGAATGGATGTCTCGTAAAGGCATTCGTTCCCTGCTCTTGTTGGGGGTCAGCACCAAGACTGGCTTGCCTGGATTCATTGGGTTCGACCAAATCGGATATGATCGCATGTGGCAGACGGAAGAAGTTGAAGCGCTGCAAATGGCATCCGCCGCGCTTACCAACACCATCATCCGCGAAGATCTACTCGTTCAGTTGCAGGAAACCCTGGGTGAAACCGAAACCCTGTATAATGCCAGCCGTCGTCTGGCTGTTGCGGGATCATTGGATGAGATGGCGGCTGCCATTCTGGAGACCACGCAGTCTAAAGCAGTGAATCGAAGTGTCGTTTTGCTCTTCAATGGAAGTGGAAAACAATTGGTGGTCGCTGCGGCGCATCACAGCGAGCAGGGGACTCCTCCACCCGAGGTGGGCTACCAATATTCAGAAGGGATTACCGCCGGATTCCGACCCATCGCCAGTATCAGCCCGGCTTTCATTCAGGATGTGGAATTCTATGCCGGGTTGGACGAACCTACCCGCAAACAACTGACTGCGGAAAACGTCCACTCCCTGGCAGTTTTGCCATTATGGATTGGTAAATCCTGTCTGGGGGCGCTTCTGCTCGAAACCGATACCCTTCACGACTTCACCAGTCTGGATAAACGCATCCTGCCTCCACTGGTTGGTCAGCTTGCGATCGCGATTGAAAACCGTCGTTTGTTCGAACAAACCCAATCGGCTTTGAACGAAACGGAAACGCTGTACCAGGCAAGCGCTGACCTCAACGTTGCGCACACCTATATGGCAATTCTGGAGAGCTTACGCAAGCATACACTTGTCTCTGGGGCTGACCAGGAATTGAGTATCAACCTGTTTGACCATCCATGGACAGACGAATTGGAACCAGAAGGTTTTTCCGTTCCTGCCCGCGTTAATAAACAAACGGACAGAAAGTTCCCGGATTATTACTTCATTAACAACTTCCCCTCAGCGCGTGTTTTCCGAAAGTTAAATGGACCATTTGCAATTCCAGATGTAGCCACAGATACCCGGGTGGATGATACCTTCCGGCATGTATACATGAATATCTTCCATGCCCGTGGCGTAATCATCGTCCCGTTGACCGTTGCCGGAGAGATGATTGGTTTTATCAATGCAATGTTCGCCAATCCCATCGAGATTCCCGAAAGCGAATTGCGGCGTCTTTCCATCCTGTCGGGTCAGGCGGCAGTCGCCATGCAGAACCTGCGCAGCATTGAAGCCACTCGCAAGCGCGCGGATGAGGCATCCTTACTGTTCCAGACCTCTCAAAAATTGACGCGCGCGCAAAGCAGACAGGAATTGTACGATATTGCCATTGCCGCCAGCCGTCAGGGTATCCCCATGGATGGCGCAACCATATTCGAAGTGACGCAGAATGGTGAAGATACCCATTTCGAACGGGCAGCTCACACCTTTAATTCCACCCTGTCTCCTGTTGAAAATGGAGAACGTTGGAACGCCAGTGACCACGCCTTTTCCAGCTTTTTGGTTTCTGATGAGACGATGCTTTCCAACGATCTTGCCCATGATTCGCGGCTAAACGATCAACAACGGAAGGCGCTGACTGAGTTGAATATCGCATCTCTCCTGGTGGTTCCGTTGCGAGTCCGCGGGAGCCATGCTGGCGCTATTGTAGCTATGCGAAATCAACCTCACGCATTCCAGACTTCTGAAATCACGTTTCTGGAATCGCTGTCTGTTCAACTCAGCCTCTCGCTGGATAACACCCGTCTGTTGAACGAAGCCCAACACTCGGCAGAAGAAGCCCGAATTCGTAGTGAAGAGCTGGTTCGCATCAACCACATGGTGCAAAAGGTCGCATCTTCTCTTGATCTTCAGGCTGGTCTGCAAACCGTAATCGATGAATTGGCCGAATCCTTCCGTCTGACAAGCGGCGCCATTGCGCTGTTGAATCAGGAACGAACAGCCCTGACCATTGTTGCTGACTATTCACAAAACGGCGAACACGCGAACGGCGTTTTGCTTCCGCTGGCAGACAACCCCTCATCCCAGGAAGTCCTGCGCAGTCGTAAACCATTGCTGATACAGGATGCCCAAAATAATCCCCTGACCCAATCTGTGCATGAGACGATGCGGTGGCGCGGTGTTCAGACGCTGGTGATCCTGCCGTTGATTGTTGCGAATGAAGTCATCGGTACCGTGGGTATGGACTTCCCTGATGATCGTATCCTCTCGGATGACGATATGCGGCTGGCAGAGACAATGGTCTATCAGGCGGCTACCGCGATTCAAAATGCGCACCTCTTCGAACAGATCGAATCCGCTCTCGCCGAAACCGAGTTGCTGTATAAGATGACCCGTCAGGTTACAGAAGCTTCCTCCGTGGAAGAACTGCTGACGCTGGTGGTTGATCATGCAATGCCGAAATCCACGAAACGGGCTTCTTTCGTTTTCGCGCACCGCGACGATGCAGGCAGCATCACAGATTTCGAATACAACTGTTATCGTGAGCAAAATGGTTCATTCCAGCATGTCGGCGAAATAATCCCGGCATCTTCCATCCCCATGCTTTTGAAACTGAGTGAACCATTCCCGTATGATGACGCGGCATCCCTCAGTATGGATGATGCAACTCGTGACACGTTACTGCGATTCAATGCCCATTCGGGCTGTATCATCCCGTTGCGATCATCCGGACAATTGCTGGGATTCTTAAGTGTCTCTTCGTCGAATATCGGGCATGTGGAAACGCAGGAAGCGCGCATCCTGCAAACCGCAGCGGATGGAATTTCCATTGCGCTTGAAAAACAACGCCTGCTGCAGGAAGCTGAGCGTCGTGCGCTGGAGCTTCAGACTGCTGCAGAAATCGCGCGTGATACTTCGGGTACTCTGGCGCTGGACACGCTCTTGAACCACATCGCCAATCTGCTCTGCGAACGTTTCGATTTCTACCATGCCGGCATTTTCCTGTTGGATGAGACACAAAAATACGCGGTGATTCGCGAAGCCACCGGCGACGCGGGCATCGAAATGAAGCAACGCGGACATCGCCTAGCAGTGGGTTCAAAGTCCATCATCGGCAAGGTTACGGCAAGCGGCGAACCGCTGGTCGTTAATGATGTGACCGCCACTTCTGATTATTATTCCAATCCGCTGTTACCAGAAACCCGCGCCGAAATGGGCATTCCCTTGAAAAAGGGTGATCGCGTCATCGGCGCATTGGATGTGCAGTCAAAAGTTGCAAACACTTTCCAGCCTGGCGATGTCGCGGTGCTGACCATTCTGTCCGACCAGATAGCAGTGGCGATTGAAAACGCCCGGGCATACGAGCTTTCGCAGGAAGCGGTGGCGGAAATGCGCGAAGCTGACCGCGTGAAAAGCCAATTCCTGGCAAACATGAGCCACGAACTGCGCACCCCGTTGAATTCGATCATTGGTTTCTCGCGGGTCATCCTTAAGGGAATTGATGGTCCAATCAATGATATACAGGAACAGGACCTCAGCGCCATTTACAATTCCGGACAGCATCTGCTTGCCTTGATTAACGATATCCTCGACCTTTCCAAGATCGAAGCCGGGAAGATGGAACTTTCCTTTGGCGATGTCAATATCCCCGATTTAATTAATTCCGTGCTTTCAACGGCGGTAGGTCTGGTTAAAGATAAACCGGTCAAGTTGATTAAAAACATACCTTCAGATCTGCCCCTCGTGCGGGCAGACAATACCCGCGTGCGGCAGGTCTTGCTTAATCTGATCTCGAACGCTGCAAAATTTACCGACGAAGGATCCATCACCATTGATGCCTCGGTGGAAAAAGCGCCGAAAGGCGGTCAGGACCTTGTGCTGCGGGTTACCGATTCGGGTCCAGGAATTGCGGAAGAGGACCAGATAAAACTGTTCCAGCCATTCTCGCAAGTGGATGACTCACCCACCCGCAAGACCGGTGGAACGGGTCTGGGCTTGTCCATCTGTCGTTCGCTGGTCGAAATGCACGGCGGACGCATCGGATTGGAACGCAGTACCGTAGGCAAAGGAAGCACCTTCGCATTCACGTTGCCTCTTCCTGTAACCACCGCAGCGCCGGAAGAAGAATCGGATACCAGCCCCATCATTCTGGCGGTGGACGATGACCGACAGGTGATCAGCCTCTACGAACGCTATCTGATTCCGCAGGGATATCGGGTTGTGGCGCTCACAGAATCGACCCAGGCAGTTGCAGTCGCAAAAGAGTTGAAGCCTTTTGCGATTACATTGGATGTGATGATGCCCAACCGCGATGGCTGGCAGGTGCTGTACGATCTGAAGAATGACCCGGATACAAATGGGATTCCGGTGGTCATGTGCACCATCATGGAAGACAAAGACAAGGGCTTCAGCCTTGGCGCTGCTGATTTCCTCAGCAAACCCATATTGCAGGAAGAGCTCATCGGCGCGATCGACCGGCTTAATCAGGATGGACGAATTCACGAAGTTCTGGTCGTGGATGATGATGCCGATGATCTGCGTCTGGTGGAAAAAATCTTAAATGAGCAAAATCGTTATCAGGTCACTCTGGCGCAGGGCGGCACTCAAGGTTGGGAATTGATTACCGCCAAACCGCCTCACGCCATCGTCCTGGATCTATTCATGCCAGACATGAATGGCTTTGAAGTCCTGGAAAAATTGCGTTCCGATCCTGCGCTGCGCGATATTCCGGTCATTGTTCTGTCAGGCGCCGATCTTACACCTGAACAATATCAACAGTTGGCGCAATTTGGTCAGCAGCTTCTCACCAAGAGTCTGCTGCGCGAAAACGACCTGCTGAGCCTGCTGGATCACGCCTTAAAGCGTTATCAATCACCACAAAACTCTTAAACATAGAAACGAAAACTGATCATGTCTCCAAATTACTTTGTCGAATGTCTGGATTGCGGACATACCACTCCTTATAATCCTGCGATAACCACCTGTGAAAAATGCGGCAGCGGCTGGCGCGAAGCCCGTTATGATTATGAAACCATCGGAAAGTCTCTGCCTGCGCAGCTTTCTTCCCGTCCCTTCAACCTCTGGCGATATCGGGAATTACTCCCTGTAACCCAACCCAATCGGGATTTGTCATTGGGCGAAGGCGGCACCCCATTGTTGCGCGCCGTAAATCTTGGAATGATGCTGGGATGTCCCAATATCTATATCAAAGACGAACGTCAGGGTCCGACCACTTCATTCAAGGATAGTCAGGCAGCCGTTACGGTAGCTGCTCTGAAGGAAGCCGGTATTACCGAGATGGTCGTGGCGTCAACTGGCAATGTTGCCATCTCCTACTCCGCTTACGCCGCACGCGCCGGAATTAAACTCTGGGCGTTTGTCACTTCACTGGTACCGGTGGAGAAAATGCGCGAAGTGGCGCTGTATGGAACGCAGGTTGTCAAAGTAACAGGGTCTTACGATCAGGCAAAGCAGGTGGCGGCAGAATTTGCCCGTCAGCGCGGTCTCTTCCTGGACCAGGGTGTGCGCACCCTGCCGGCTGTAGAAGCCATGAAAACCCTGGCATACGAAATCTCTGAACAATTAACGGGTTTATTGGGACCGCGCCCCGATGGAACCTGGCAAACACCTGATTGGTACATTCAATCCGTCAGCGGAGGGATGGGACCGGTGGGCGTGCTGAAAGGTTTCTCTGAACTGCACAAGATGAAACTGACCACCGGCGTGCCCAAGATGGGCGTTTTACAGGCAGAAGGCTGTGCTCCAATGTCCAATGCCTGGAAACAAAATCTGGAGAAAGCGGATCCGGTGCAAATGCCCCGTACGCTCATCGCCACCCTTGCCACTGGTGACCCCGGACGCACGTATACCCACCTTCGACAGCGCATGTTGGAAGAATCTGGCGGCTGGTTTGATGATGTGACCGATGAAGAAGCCTTCAGAGCCATGCACTTCCTGGCGAAGATGGAAGGCATTTCCGCGGAACCCGCTTCAGCGGTTGCGTTCGCCGGATTGGTAAAAATGGTGCGCGCCGGGGTGATTAAGCCAACCGACACGATCGTTGTAAACTGCACCGGGCATACCATGGCGATTGAACAAAACATACTGGGTGAAGGTTGGGCGCGCAACGTGGTTCTGCCCGCCGGTAAAGCCGCCGAAAGTGCTCCACAGGAAGGTCTGTTGGCAGCTCTCAAGAGCGTTTCGCTTGACCGCTACCCACGCATCGCCATTGTGGATGACAACCCGGATGTTCGCCGCCTGATTCGGCGGATCCTGCAATCGCAGGGTAATTACACGCTGTTCGAAGCGACCAATGGACGCGAAGCTGTGGATCTTGCACAACAGCAACACCCCGATCTCATCATTCTCGATTTGATGATGCCAGACATGGACGGCTTCTCTGTTCTGGATGCACTGCAAACCCGACCCGACACGACCGATATTCCCGTCATTGTGGTCACAGCCAAAGAACTAACCGCTGACGAAAAAGAACGTTTACAAGGACATATCCAATCGCTGATGCAAAAAGGCGACTTTATGAGCGACGAGTTGCTGGACGAAGTTCGCGCGCTTCTGCGCTGAATCTTCCATTGGAGCATCGATGAAACGTCACCCCTTACCGGTCTTCCCAATAGGTCGCACATGAACTCCACGGGCAAGCTGCGCCTCAACGGAATTCGGGCTGCCATGGCTTCGGCAGTGTTTTTGGGGTTGATTCCGGTTTTCGGCAAGCAAGCCATTCTCCTCGGATTCTCTCCACTGGCAGTGGTGGCACTGCGCACAGGGATAGCGACGCTCTTGCTTTTTGCATTGATGCTTTTCTTCCAGCGACCATTCTTTTATATCTACCCGGTTGGTTTGGTCGGATGTCTCCTCGCCGGGGCTGTCAATGGTTTAGGGTCGATTCTCTATTACTCCGCGCTCGGACGGATTCCCGCCAGCCTGGGGCAATTGATCTATTCGTTTTATCCGCTCTTTGTCGCTTTCTGGCTACTTTTGGATCACCAGAAGTTGGGAAAGATCACGTACGTGCGTTTACTGGTTTCGGTACAGGCTATTTACTTGCTGTTAAGTGCGGGTAATCAGGAAATTGACCTGGTCGGTGCCCTGATGATGATGGGGTCGGCGCTGCTCTATGCCCTTCACCTCATTATCAATCAACGCGTCCTGTTGGATGTGCCCGCTCCAACAGTGACTTTATAGACGCTGGTATCGATGAGCGCTGTCGTGATCATCGCATATGCATTGTTTGATCGCACAATGCCAGGCACAGAGGTCTCATGGGTTCCAATCCTCATCATGTCCTTCCTGACGTTCCTTTCCCGCCTCACATTATTCATGGGTGTGAAGCACCTGGGTGGAATGCAAACCGCTTTGCTTGGATTGGGCGAACTGTTTATCACTGTCTTTCTGGCACAGTGGTGGTTGAATGAATCTTTTACACCTGTGCAGTGGATCGGTGCCGGTTTACTCGCTGCGAGTCTCCTGTTGATTGGGATGGATCATGAAACACCTGAACGCCACCCCTCACATGGGTGGCTGTCGTGGCTGCATCCGCCAGATATTTTGGTCGATATTCACTGGAGAAGTCACAATTAAGACAGAAAACGCCGCAGTCTTCAAACCTGCGGCGTTCCATTTCCAATGCCCGTCCGAAAATCTATTGGCTCATTGAGTTATCATGTGTAATTGGAGAAACAACTTCCGGCATTTCCAAAACATACCCAGCCCCCCGTACATTCTTTAATGCATCGGCATATCCGGGTATTTGTTTCAATTTTGTTCGCAGTCGACTGACCAGTGGGCGCATGATGTTTGTCGCTTCAACATCAGATACCTCATATCCCTGAACACCCTGCACCAGTTCGGTCTGACTGACGACCTTCCCGTGATTTTCGATCAATACTTTCAACAACCGGGTTTCAGCCCGAGTCAAATCCACTCGAATTGCCCGGCAGATGATCCACCGACGGGTTAAATCCAGCGCCGCACCGTTTCCAAGAACAATCAAATTGTTATTGACAGAAGTCCCTCGTGTTGCAGATTCCCCATAACCAGCAGAAGGTTCGTGGAGGTTGGATACTTCCTTGCGTTCATAGCGCACCAAAGCCCTGTGTACCGCGTTCAAAATCTCTTCAGATGAGACGGGTTTAAGTAAATAATCCGCCGCCTGATACCGAACTGCCTCGATCGCTGATTCCAACGAACCATATCCGGTTAAGAGAATCACCTGGCTTCGTGGACTGACTTTCGATAGTGCCTGTAATGTTTCGATACCGCTCAATCCCGGCATTCTGACATCCAGCAAAATGACGCTGAAATTCTTTCCTTGCGCGCGTCGGATGGCATCTTCCCCATTCGATTCTGTTTCAACTTCATAATCATCCAGTCTTAAAATATCCGCCAGGGTTCGACGGGTTATTTCTTCATCATCCACCACCAGGATTGTCGCTTTCACGCACTACCTCCACCGATATCGTACGATGAAACAGGCATTCATCCCTAAACGAGAGAACATTCGTATGTTGACTGACAGCTCAAAAAAAGGATAGTAATATGAGTGCTACTTTACCACAACGATCAACAACACCAGATGGTCATCATGTGAGTTTCCTGTCATAGAGCGGCGCGAGGAGCACTGAAACCCACCTAACCAGCGCCCCACCACAGCCATCAGGACTCGTAAATAAACGTCT
>JBDKTF010000117.1:0-2285 GCA_039680295.1 Anaerolineaceae bacterium | reverse complement strand
GGCTACAGCTGCACCGGACCCTACGAAGTGCCAAACGTTCACGCAGACAGCTTCTGCGTTTACACCAATCATCCCGTTGGCGGACCCATGCGCGGCTTTGGCATGCCCGAGATGCACGCCGGTCTGGAGCAGTGCATCGATGAACTGGCACAGGCGATCGGCATGGATGCGGTGGAGTTCAGACGAAGGAATTGTTTGAAAGGGGGCAGCATTCTGCCCACGGGCGGCAAAATGCACCCAACCGGTCTCTCGGAATGCCTCGAGAAAGCCGCTGGTGCGATCGAGTGGGGACAGAAAGCGCCTCCCTCCTCGCCCAATAAACGACGCGGCAAAGGGCTGGCGTTGATGTGGAAAGCTCCTGCCATGCCCGGGAACGCCGGTTCGAGCGCATGGATCGAGCTGGCTGAAGACGGTATGCTGACCCTGGGCATCGGCGCCCAGGATCTCGGTCAGGGGGCATTCACGGTCGCCGCGCAGATGGCGGCGGCAGCTTTTGGCGTGCCGTATGAAAATGTGCGTCTGGCGACACCCGTAGACACCCTTTACAGTCCCTATGAATGGCAGACAGTAGCCAGCCGCATCACCTGGAGCACCGGAAATGCCATCATCCACGCGGCGCAGGACGCCCGCAATCAGGTGCTGGAACTGGCTGCCAGCGCCTGGGAAGAAAGCCCCGAAGACCTGGACATTGTCAATGGGAAGGTGGTTTCTTATAAAAGCGAGCGTGAAATGCCGGTCAAGGATTTTGCAGTAAAGGGTCTTCCGAAAGCAAACGGTAAAGGCTGGATGGGAGGTCCCATCATTGGACGGGGAAGCTTCATGCCCACCGATGTGACCGGTATGGATCCGGAAACGGGACAGGGGGAACATGCCGTTGTCCACTTTACCACCGGCGCCCAGGCAATCGAACTGGAGGTGGACCTGAACACAGGACAGATTGAAATTTTGAAGGGCGTGGCGGCATTCGACATCGGCAAGGCGATCAATCCCGACCTGGTAAAAGCCCAGATGGAAGGGGGGCTGGTTCAAGGGATCAGCTCTGCTTTATTCGAGGAACTCAAACTGAAAGACGGGTATGTGCAGAATTCCAGTTTCGTGGATTACCGCATCGCCACCGCGGCAGATATTCCAGGGTCGGTACAGTCCATTCTCGTTGAAGTTCCGCAGGACGATGGTCCCTGGGGAGCGCGCGGGATCGGCGAACACTCGATGGTGCCCACCATTCCGGCGGTTGCAAACGCCATTTACGACGCAATCGGGATACGCTTTGATGGACCACCCTTTACCGCCGAAAAAGTGTATCTGGCAATGGCGGCGGCAGGCATCGTGAAAGGATGAAGATGATCGTACAGGCACGAATCAAACCAAGCGAGTACCATGATTCAGTCAGTTTGATGCTGGTGGCGCGCGAACTTGCCAGGCAGGAAGGTGTGCAGGATTCTGCTGTGGTCATGGCAACGGAAGCCAACAAATCCATTCTGGCAGGCGCCGGGCTGCTGACGCCAGAGATCAAAACGGCTACCGCCAACGACCTGATCCTCGCGGTCTGTGCTGACGATGAGTCCTCCGCCGGGCTGGCGCTCGAGAAAGCGGAGGAACTGCTCAAAAAGAAATCCACGCCCGGCACAGCAGCGGTGTACAGACCCAAAACCATTCGAAGCGCGCTGTCACTGGCGCCGGATACCAACCTGACGGTTATTTCGGTGGCAGGTCGCTTTGCCGCCGATGAAGCCTGGGCAGCCCTGCATCACGGTTTGCACGTGCTGCTCTTCAGTGACAACGTCTCGCTGGAAGACGAGATCGCATTGAAGAAATACGCATGCGATCACGGTCTGCTGATGATGGGACCCGGCGCCGGAACTGCGATCCTGAATGGGGCGGCGTTGGGTTTTGCAAACGCCTTACCGCGCGGACCGGTGGGCATCATCTCCGCAGCCGGAACCGGCATGCAGGAGGTCAGCACACTGCTTGCCCGAGGTGGGGTCGGGATCAGTCAGGGGATTGGAACCGGCGGGCGCGACCTGAAAAAGGAAGTCGGCGGGAGGATGATGCTGCTGGCGCTGGAAGCGCTTCAACAGGACCCAGCCACAACGGTCATCGTCTTGATCAGCAAACCGCCGGCAGAAGAGGTTGCAAAGATCATCCTTGAAAAGGCATCCGCCAGTCATAAACCAACCATCGTTTGCTTTTTGGGTGGGGATCTGGGGCGGCTGGCAAAGGCATCGAATGTGATCGCAGCCCGAACGCTGCAGGAATGCAGCCTGCTGGCAGCCAATGCCGTTCAC
>JBDKTF010000076.1:0-8578 GCA_039680295.1 Anaerolineaceae bacterium | reverse complement strand
ACATGCACCGTGGAGAAAACGGTTCCAATGGTGGTTCCCAGCGCATTGATCAGGCTGCGGTCGGTGGGACTGCGCCCCACGTTGATCACCAGAACGCCGTCTTCCGTCATGTGCTGTTTGCAGATTTCAAAGAATTCCACGGTTGTGAGGTGCGCAGGAATATATGGGGGACGGTAAGCGTCCACGCTGATGATGTCGTACTTTTTGTCACTGTGCTCGAGACCCCATCGTCCATCCACTGCCACGGCATTCAGGTTGGGCAAATCCATGCCAAAATACTGCTTCCCGACTTCAATAATGGTCGGGTCAATTTCAAAGCCATCGATCTGAATATTGGGGTAAACCGCCGACGCCTGACGGGCGGCTGTTCCAGCTGCCAGACCGACGATGGCGAGCCGCTGCACCTGATCAGGGGTGTGCGGAGCGGCATTGAAAAATGGCGCCACCAGCACCTGTTCCCAGGGACCATAATAATTAAGAATGGTGGGGTGGTAGACGGAGTGAACCCCCTGACCTTCATTCAGACGCAGCAGGTGATATCCATCGGTTTCAAGCACCTGAATGTAGTTGTAAGCGGATTCCTTTTCGTAAATCATCCCGGCAGTGGTCTTATAGGGTCCGCGCAGGGCAAAAACCGCCAGAAGCACCAATGCGATGGGCATCCATGAGAAAGGCAGCAGCGATTTCCATCCGCCGGAAAGATAACGCCCGATCAGACCGACCAGAAGCAGCACACTGGCAAAAATGATGAATGTGAAAAAAGTGCCCACCAAAGGAATGAAAACCAATGTGGGCAGGAACGTTCCCAGGAAGGAGCCGAGGGTGGAGATGGCGTAAATTCGCCCCGAGATTTTCCCCGCATCGGCGGGATCGGTGATCGCCAGACGGATCGCGAAGGGAGAGATGGTGCCCATCAATGTGACCGGGATGATGAAGAGGATCATCACTGCGGCGAACGAACCCAACAGAACGCCCATTTGTAAATTATCGAATGCCTGCGCTGAGAGCCGCAAAACCGGTTTGGAAATAACGGGTACCACCCCTGTGGCGAAACCCGCCCAGCAAAGCACGGCGTACATCGTGGAAGGGTGAGGAGAACGGTCTGCCCAACGCCCGCCAATGAAGTAACCCAGGGTGAGGTAGATGAGGATCAATCCGATGATGCTCGCCCAGACCAGATTGCTGGTACCGAAGACATTGTCCAGCAAACGCGATGCTGCCATTTCCACGGCGAGCGAAGTCATTCCAGAGATGAACACGGCAAAATAGAGATATCGACGCATGGTTAATCCTGTGATGTTGATGGGTTGATTATACCCGGAACCTCCAAAGGCGCAGGGTTGTGAAGTCTTTCTTGATTCCTGCTGCTTCATGGCTTATAATGATTTACCTTAAAGTGAACATCTGGGTAATTGATCTGGCATCCTATTTTGGGTCATATGGATGACCCCTAAATCTGCAGGAGTTCTTATGGAATCGTCATCTCTCACCGGTGCACAAATTCGCCAATCGTTTATCGATTTCTTCAAATCCAAAGGGCACACGTTTGTGCCATCTTCCTCGCTTGTGCCGGGAGGAGACCAGACGTTGCTGTTTACGAATGCTGGCATGGTGCAGTTCAAGGATGTTTTTCTGGGTACCGATGTTCGTCCCTACACGCGCGCTGCCAACTCACAGCGCTGCATGCGTGTCGCAGGAAAACATAACGATCTGGATGACGTCGGCAGAGACGATACCCACCATACCATGTTTGAAATGCTGGGGAACTGGTCATTTGGAGATTATTATAAAAAGGAAGCCATCGGCTGGGCGTGGGAATTGCTGACAGAGGTCTGGGGACTGTCCAAGACCTTGCTTTGGGTGACCTGCTTCAAGGATGACCAGGGTGATTTGCCTGCGGATGAAGAGGCAGCCGGTTACTGGTTGAATCAACCGGGGATAGATACAAGCCATGTGCTTTTCTTCGGTCGAAAAGAAAATTTCTGGGAGATGGCAGATACCGGTCCTTGCGGACCCTGCAGTGAAATTCATATCGACCGCGGACCTGAATTTTGCGATAAGAAAGATGTGCCTGGACATGTTTGCAGTGTCAACGGCGATTGCAAGCGGTTCCTTGAACTGTGGAATCTGGTGTTCATGCAGTATAACCGGATGGGTCCCACAACGTTTGAACCATTGCCTGCCACCCACGTAGATACCGGGATGGGTCTGGAGCGTATTGTTTCAGTGATGCAAAATGTCAACTCCAACTATAAAACTGACCTTTTTACACCACTGATAGCAAAGATTCAGGAGTTGACTGGGCAGACCGATGCGCAACGCGATGTGCAATTTACACCCTACCGTGTCGTTGCGGATCATACCCGCGCGGCAACCTTCCTGATCGGAGATGGTGTTGTGCCGGGCAACACCGGACGCAATTACGTCTGCCGCATGATCATCCGCCGCGCGGCGCGATTTGGCTCCAAACTGGGGCTGAATGAGCCGTTCATGGCAAAAGTGGCAGCGGTGGTCATTGACCAATACGGAGAAGCCTACCCTGAATTGGTGCGAAATCGCCAGTCCATTCTTGATTCTCTGACCCGCGAGGAAGAACGCTTCCAACGGACGGTCGAAGCCGGCATCAGCCACCTGGATGACCTGATGGCAGAGATGGAAGCCAAAGGCGAAAAGGTGATGGATGGCGCGCGCACTTTCGATCTATACGCCACTCATGGTCTGCCGCTGGAACTGGTCCGCGACATCGCACGCGAACGCGGATTGGACGTGGATGAACCGGGTTTCCGGCGCGCCATGGAAGAACACCGCGTGGCGTCGGGTGCTGGAAAAGCCTTTGGCGCGTTGGGCGGCGAAGACGTGGATATTTACTGCAGTGTGCTTGCGGACCTGCGTGACAAAGATCAACTGGGTGAAAAAGGTGTGTTATACGATCCCTATCACCAGTTGGAAGTGGAAGAACCGGTGCTGGCGCTGGTTGTGGACGGCGAGCCCATGGAAGAAGCCTTGGAAGGGCAGGACGTTGAAGTGATCCTTCCGCAGACCTGCTTCTATGTAGAATCGGGCGGTCAGGTATCCGACACGGGTACGATCGTATCTGTGCGTGAACCGCGCTGGGAAATTGAAGTCACTGAAATGCGCAAACCCGCTGCCGGGGTGATCACCCACGTTGGGAAAGTGGTCCACGGACAGCCGCGGGTGGGCGACGTGGCGATTGCAGCGGTGGATGCGGCGCGGCGCGCGGATATCATGCGCAACCACACCGCAACCCATCTGATGCACGCCGTGCTGCACGAAGTGTTGGGAGAACATGCCCGCCAGGCGGGTTCCTTGGTGGCGCCAGATCGGCTGCGCTTTGACTTCAATCATCCTGAAGCGGTGACCCCCGAACAGTTGGAGCGCATCGAAGCCGGGGTGAATGAAGCGATCTATGCCAACTACCCGCTGCACATTGTCGAAAAACCGCTCCAGCAAGCCATTTCAGAAGGCGCGATGGCGCTCTTTGGCGAAAAGTACGGTGAAACGGTGCGCACGGTGACGGTGGGCAAGAATGACGTCTTCTCCTATGAATTGTGCGGCGGCACCCATGTGGATGAAACCGTCTTTATCGGTCTGTTCCTGATCACCAGCGAGGGCAGCGCGGCTGCTGGAGTGCGCCGCATTGAGGCAGTGACCGGACGGAAAGCCTACGAACTGGTACAGCGCCGCTTCCATGCGGTCAAACAGGCGGCAGCCACTTTGATGACCACACCGGATGACCTGGGAGAACGCACGGTCGCCGTGGTGGAAGATCTGGAAAAAGCCCGCAAGCAGATCATCTCGCTGCGGCAGGAGCAGGCGGCGGCGGAGTTTACCCGTTTGCTGGACGATGTGCCGTTGGTGAGCGGGGTGCCGGTGCTGACCGCGTTGCTTTCAAACGCCGATGCCGATACCCTGCGTCAGATGACGGACCGCTTCCGCCAGCGATATCCCAGCGGCGTGGTGGTATTGGGCAGTGCACTGGAAGGCAAGCCCACCCTGATCGCTGCGGTAACAGACGACCTGGTGAAACGCGGCGTGAAGGCGGGTGATCTGGTCAAAGAGATTGCCCAGAAGATCGGCGGCAGCGGCGGCGGGCGTCCCACCCTGGCGCAAGCAGGCGGAAAGGATGCTGACCGTCTTCCTGAAGCATTGGACGGTGTGGCGCCGTTTGTGGCGAGTAAACTGACAAAGTAATTCAGAGGGTAATAATTTTATAAAGGTGATCTAAGAATATAACTTGGGTCACCTTTTTATTGGCGTTTATCTCGAATATAGAAATCCAATCAGGAGGGATGGAATGGATTCCGAGAAACTCAGGAGAACGCTTTTTGGATCAGGTGTTTTTCTCATTGCAGTCAGCATCGCTTATATATTATTGATATTGATCCGGGTCAATCCATGGGCATATAGTGATTCGGTCGAGTACATGGCAGCCGCACGATCGTTTGCATTGGGGAAAGGGTTGGTGATAACAGCTCCGTCAGGGGGGATGATGCCCGTATCATTGCATCCCCCGTTGTATTCCTTATTGTTGGCGCCGGCTTATTTGCTTAATCTATCCCCATTTGTTTGGATTAAGTATCTCAATGCATTGATGTTGGTTGTTGGCATCATCTACTGGGGAATTTGCATCTACCGTTTTTTGGGATCGGCTGCATTAGGACTTATCTGTTCAGCGTTGCTTGGATATTCCCTTCCGATCCTGAAAGATTTTAATGGTTCGATGTCAGAACCGCTTTACATCTTGCTGACATTACTTCAGATTGGGATATTAACGACGTTTCTCAATCGAAAAACCTCATTGTTATATTGGTCGCTCATCCTGGTATCGGCGCTTCTTCCATTAACGCGATACATTGGCGTTATCAATATTGCGGTCGGATTTTTGGCAATACTTCTTTGGTTAAGGGAGGAAAAAGGAATCCGAATCAAAAAAGCGGTGATATATGCTTTTTTCAGTGTTTTACCGATCGCTATCTGGTTATTGAAAATTGCATTTCGTAATGGATCGGATGCTCCATGGAGACTGCAATTAGATAATTCTCTAAAGTACCTGTTTTATAAAATATTCAGTACGATTTTAAATTTGTTTCCGGGTGTAGCTGGTATGTCCTGGTCCACAATGAAAATTCTTCTTGGGATCATTGCATGTATGTTTCTTATCGGAACAGTTGTGTTTTTCTATTTACTCAAACGAGATAAAATTAATGGGACTCCAATTGAATCGGGGAATATCCTTTTAATCATCTCTGCGATCTTTTGTGTCGGATATGTATTGTTTTTATTGTTGACCTCATTCACAGCAACCCGTCCCGACATTAATGATAGAATGATGTCACCGCTTTTACCGTTTATCATAGTGGTTGTTTTGGGGGGAATCTATCAGATCTTCAAGAAGGCATCCCTGCATCCCGTTATAAAATGCGTTCCATTGTTCCTCGGATTGGTATTGTTAATTGCAGATGTGCGTCCAATTCAAGCATATATCTTCTATCGCAATACAGATGAATTTTCTTATTCAAGTTTAGAGTGGGAATCTTCACCTCTGCAGCGAGCAATCAAGTCTTTACCTGAAGATCAACCATTAATTTCGAATGAGGCTCCCGTTATACTGCTTTATACAAATCGTTTTCCATATGAAATGTCCGTTTTTAAAGATTCACAAAAAGTATCCATCCCGGCTCCTTTCGGTTCTGGTGCCACGATTGAAGAGGATATCTTTAGAAATGGAGGCGCGCTTGTTGTATTTAAATCCTCCTTCAAGGGGAATCTAATCAAAATCTATGGCGATCAGGGGATTCAATTGAGTTCTGATTTGCTCAATGGATTGTACAAAGCATGTGATTATCAGGATGGGGCAATCTATTTTTATGAACCTTATCACATGTATTGTCCATGAAAATAACGGAATCCGGGGTCAACGGTTAGCCTGTTTCGAACAGGAATAAGTCAAAAGAACCTATGGCATCAAAATAGACATAGGACTGCTGAAAACCTGCGAACATTCGGGTTTGGATTATAAAAACGCCGTCGTTTTGATTGGACTCAGTTGTTTTGAGCATTGAGTAATGGTCATCTGGCTGCCTTGAAAACATAATCATCCCCAGAAAAGGTGATTTCGGATTGCTTCATGAAAGCATCAAAACAATCCAATCAGCGTTGTTTGCAAAACTACATTTCATAAAATATCCTCCATCTGGAAAATGCTCATGAAAAACATCCGTTTTACTCGAATCATTTTAATTGGGATTATTCTCATTTTTGCTGCATTGGTCGGACTGGCGCTTGGCGCAAATCTAATCGGATTGGGCAGGGGAACATCCTGGGGTATCTTTCGTAAAGCTTTTCTATTCGTTGGTACCAGCGGACTCATTTTTACGTTTTTATTTGTGATCTCAGAAAAAATTGAAAAAACGATGCCGCCAAAGCACGTAACGTCCAGCAATGAAACCAGTCATAAAAGGGATTATTCTTCGAATACCAGGTCGAAGACAAAAACGATTTTATCCATAATTGGAATACTCCTAGCGGTTGAAATCCTTTATGTTGGTTTTATCAGCGTATGGAATTGGGTGGATTGGCCAGTATCCACGAATTATTACGGTATGCTGGGTAAAGCCTTTCTCCAGGGAAATACCTATTTACCAATCGAACCTTCTCCACGCCTGGCTGAGTTGAAGAATCCCTATCTGTCGTCAGAGCGAGGGGGAATTCCTGTTGAAACCGATTTATCCTACTTCAACCAGAAGTATTATATGTACTGGGGACCAGCTCCGGCGGCGGTGGCAGCGATTGTGACGCTGCTGACCGGTCAAGTTCCAGGAGATGAACATATTGTTTTCGGCGCAATCAGCGTTGCTTTCCTTTTCCTGCTCCTGATAATTCAAGATTTAAAACAACGTTTCTTTCCAACGATACCAGGCTGGTTATACGGGCTTGGCATCCTTAGCATTGCCACTTCTTTCCCATTCCTTTGGGTTCTTAATTCACCGGATATCTACGGAGCCGCCATAGCCAGTGGGCAGGCTTTTCTTTTAGGTGGGTTGTTTTTTGCACTTCCGGCATTGGGCGGAGATCATTCACCGCGCTGGCGGCTGGCGTTGGCTGGTGTCTTTTGGATTTTGGCGATTGGTTCCAGACTTGTGCTCGTAGTCCCTGTCGCTGTGCTTCTGGGTGGAATATTCGTCCAATGGTTTCTTCAAGCACGGAAAAAGCGGAATTGGGCGAATATGATCTCCCCGCTGATCTCTTTGCTGACGCCAATGGCAGTTGGTGTGATCATGCTGGGTTTTTATAATTACGTCCGGTTTGGCAACTTTCTCGAAACGGGCTTACGGTATTCGTTAAATCCGCATGATTTATACACCAACATCCCAGGTGGATTCGTTTTCAATCCCCGATATCTACTTTCAGATCTGTTATATTATTTCGTAACACCCATTCGCACGGTTACAAAATTCCCATTTCTTAAACCTTATTGGGGTCCCGTAGACGGCTTCACTCGTATTCTCAAGCCCGTTGGGATTCCTGATATTTACACGATTGATAATAGCGTCGGGCTTCTATTTACGATACCCACCATCCTATTCCTTGGCTATCTGATCGTAAGCCTTTTCAAAGGATTGAATGTCAGTCGTCAGAATGGGGAAGCAACTTCAGCTCAGTGTTGCAATCCTGATTTAAGCTATAACGCCCGATTTACTCTGGGCTTCATTCTGCTGGCTGGAATAGCAGCCAGCTTACCGATCCTGACCTACTTCTATGTATCATGCCGTTATTTGCTGGATTTTCTACCCCTGCTTAACATTCCCATTGTTGCAGGGATGTGGCAGTTATTCAGGGTTTACAACCATTATCCGATTCGGCGTTGGTTTATTATCATTTTGGTGGTTGCATTCGTCATTTATACAACCGGGGTTGGTTTTACGATCGCATTAACCGGAGCTCAAACCAGATTTGATGATTGCAATCCCATCTTATTTCAAACACTTTCCCAGTTCTTCAGGTAATCCACCCACAGAATATATGGATGATTGGATTGTAAAGGTACATCAGAATAAAAATGACCTTGGACATCCGGGGAATCAAGACAGTGATATAACAAGTTTATCTCGAAGATGAGTTGCATCTCCATCTTCCTGGGGCTATAATCATGATAAAAATAGTATCAATCATTCATGGAGGATGTCATGCGTAAACCATTTGTTGCCGGAAACTGGAAAATGAACAAGTCCGTCGCGCAGGCGCAGACTCTGGTTGCCGAACTGGTTCCGGAATTGAAAAAAATCACTGGCGTTGAACAGGTCTTTTGCCCGCCGTTTACAGCGTTGAGCGCGGTCGCTGCGCTGTTAAAAGACACAGGGATTGGTCTTGGGGCGCAGAACATGCATTGGGAGGCTTCTGGCGCCTATACCGGTGAAGTGGCGCCCTCCATGGTGGCGGAATTCTGCCAGTACGTCATTCTGGGTCACTCTGAGCGCCGTACTTATTTTGGCGAAACGGATGAAAGCGTCAACCGCAAAACCCTGGCAGCGCTGGCAAATGGCTTGATTCCGATTGT
>JBDKTF010000127.1:0-3605 GCA_039680295.1 Anaerolineaceae bacterium | reverse complement strand
AATCAGAAGTTTGGGATTTGGAGGGAGCGGCGCATGGGTGTGCCGCTCCCTTGTATTCTCGGGGCGATGAATTAATCGTCGGTCTTGAGGGTTTCGCCTGCCATCTGCTCCAGAATGCCAAGCACGGCGGAATTATCCAGTTCTGCCATCCCGTTTTGCAGCATGGCGGTGTAGAGCTGCATGTCCACAGCGCAGGAGGGCAGGGGAATGCCGTACTCGCGTGCGGTTTCCATCACAATGTTCAGGTCTTTGGCTTGCATGTAGGCTTTGAAGCCCGGCTGGCGGTTATTGGCGAACAGACGCGGGGGTTTGATATCCAGCGTCCAGCACTGCGCCGCGCCGCCGCGAATGGCGGCAACCACTTTCTGCGGGTCCGCTCCGGCTTTTTGGGCGAACATCAGCAGTTCACCCATGGCGACCATCTGCGCAGCCACCATGATCTGGTTGGCGCCTTTGGCGATTTGCCCGGCGCCGGCATCTCCCACGTGGGTGATGGTTTTCCCCATGACTTCGAAGATGGGGCGAACCTTTTCCAGCGCATCGGCGGGACCGCCAATCATGATCGCCAGGGTGCCGTTGCGGGCGCCGATGTCTCCGCCGCTGACGGGGGCGTCCAGGCTCTGCACGCCCTTTTCTGCCAGCGCGGCGGCGATTTTGCGCGCCACAGCCGGTTTGATGGTGGAGTTATCCACAAAAATCAAGCCGGGGTGCGCGCCGGAGAGAATGCCGTTTTCACCCAGCACCACCTTTTCAACGTCGGGGGAATCGGGCAGGTTGGTAAAGATCACATCCACCTGCGATGCCACTTCGGCGGGCGTGGAAGCGCGGCGCGCGCCTTCCGCCACCAGCTCGTTCACAGCGCCCTGGCTGCGGTTGTGCACCACCAGCGGGAACCCGGCTTTGAGAATGTTGCGGGCAATGGATTTGCCCATCAGTCCCAGTCCGATATAGCCTACAGTTAACATGATTATGATCCTCCATTGGGATGATTGAGTTGTTTCTTCCGTTCCTGCCACTCAGGCAGCAGCATGCCCATCACCAGACGGTCGTCGCGTACGCCGTCACGGTAAACCGCCTGACGTTTACGTCCTTCCACCTGAAAACCGGCTTTTTCATAGGTATGGATTGCGCGGGAGTTATTGGCGATAACGTCCAATTGAACGCGGTACAGATTGAGCTCCTCAAAAGCGTAGCGCAGAATTAATCCCAGCGCTTCGCTGCCGTACCCCTGCCCGCGATCTTCCGCTTGACCAATGCCGATGGACAGCTCTCCGCATTGATTGTTCCATTCGATATTTTCAATCGAGACAAACCCGATCAAACGGTCCTCTTCCAGCGTTCGGAGGTGAAACTCAAAGGATCGAGGGGTGCTGGCGAATCCCCGAGCGACTTCTTCGGGAGTATGCGGTCGAGCGGTATCCGTATCCGCGTTGCGCAAAAATTCTGAGTCTTCCGTCCAGCGGGCGATAATTTCTGCGTCTTCCGGACGCGGGGCTGCCAGACGCAGCCGTTTCCCAAGAAAAAGGGAGCGATTCTCAGAAATCATCATCACCATCCTTGGACATGAGATGAAAAGGGGTGGGATTTTATACAACCCACCCCATCTATACCGATTATAGTGCAGCCAATTGTTCGCGCAGTTTGGCGGCGGTATCTTCAAAGGTTGCCAGTTTCTGGCGTTCCTTATCCACCACAGGGGCGGGAGCTTTTTCGGCGAAAGAACTGGAGAGCAGCGTCTTCAGGCGGTTGATTTGCCCTTCGGTATCCGCCAGCTCTTTTTGCAGGCGGGTGCGCTCAGCATCCACATCCACCAGATCCGCCAGCGGCAGGTAGATTTCCACGCCCGAGACCACCAGCGCGGTTTGATCCTGCGGTTTCTCGATCAGCGATTCTTCAATGGACAGTTGATCGGCGTCCAGGTGCGCCAGAGATGCCAGTGCGCCAGTCTGTTCGCGCAGCATGGCGGTTTTTTCGCCGCCTATGATCCGTGCGGGGATGCGCTTGCCGGGTGTAACCTTCTTTTCGGCGCGCACATTGCGAATGGTGCGGATGATTTCCTGCACCAGCGAGAAGTCTGCCACTTTCTGCGCTTCCCAACCTTCAACAGGTTTGGGTTCAGGATAACGCGCCTGAATAAGCGCATCTGCCCAGCCTTCTTTCGGCGCATACCGGTCAGAGGTTTCCTGACAGGCAGCCTTGAGGTGCCCCCACAATTCTTCGGTCACGAAGGGGGTGAAGGGGTGCAGCAGGCGCAGCGAGGCATCCAGTACGCGCACCAGAGTGTAAGCGGTGTAATGAGCGCGGTCGCCGCCTTCCGCCAGTTGGAGTTTGGCGATTTCCAGATACCAGTCGGCAAACTCCGCCCAGAAGAAATCGTAAATTTGGCGTCCGGCTTCTCCGAACTGGTAGGAAGCGAACAGACGGTCCACTTCGCGGATGAGGGACTGCAGGCGCGCCCAGATCCATGAATCCGCCAGCGTCCACTGCGGGTCACCCTGCGGTTCTGCCGGCGCCTGATCCAGTGCGCCCATGATGAAGCGCCCGGCATTCCAGATTTTGTTAGCAAAATTGCGGTTGGCTTCTACCTTCTTGATGCTCAGGTTCATATCATTGCCGGGGGTGGAACCCACCAACAGCGTGAAGCGCAGCGCATCGGTGCCCATCTCGTCCATCACAGTCAATGGGTCGATCACGTTGCCCTTGGTCTTGCTCATCTTCTGCCCATGTTCGTCGCGGATCAGACCGTGCAGGTACACGGTGTGGAAGGGCGGCTTGCCGGTGAATTCCATGCCGTCCATGATCATGCGCGCCACCCAGAAGAAGAGGATGTCGTAACCGGTTTCCAGCACCGAGGTGGGGTAGAAGTATTTGTAATCGGGTGTCTCTTCAGGCCAGCCCAGTGTGGAGAAAGGCCACAAACCGGAGGAGAACCAGGTATCCAGCACATCGGGGTCCTGTTCCAGATGTGCGCTGCCGCATTTGGGGCAGGCGGTGGGGTCCTGGCGCGCCACGATGGTTTCGCCGCAGTCCTTGCAGTACCATACCGGGATGCGGTGCCCCCACCATAACTGGCGGCTGATGCACCAATCCTGAATGTTTTCCAGCCAGTTGTAATATACCTTGGTGAAGCGGTCGGGCACGATGCGAATGCTTCCGTTGCGCACGGCTTCGAGCGCGGCTTTCGCCATGGGCTCGATGTGCACGAACCACTGCGTGGAGATCATCGGCTCGACAATTTCACCGCCGCGCTGCGACCGCGGTACGCTCATCGGGTAGGGTTCCTGTTTGAGCACCAGCCCGGCGGCATCCATATCTGCCCACAATTTTTTGCGGCAATCGAAACGGTCCAGTCCGGCATAGGGTCCGCCGTTGGCGTTGACCTTCGCAGATTCGTCCAGCATGGAGATGATCTCCAACCCGTGACGCTGACTGATCTGGTAGTCGTTGGGGTCATGCGCCGGGGTGATCTTCAGTGCGCCGGTGCCGAACTCGCGGTCCACATACTCATCTGCGATGACGGGAATCTCGCGACCCAGCATGGGCACGACCGCTTTACGCCCGATGTATTTCTGGTAGCGCGGGTCTTCGGGGTGAACAGCCACAGC
>JBDKTF010000492.1:0-3693 GCA_039680295.1 Anaerolineaceae bacterium | reverse complement strand
CGATTCTGCCCGCTGGTCGAAATCCTGCGCAGCATGGTTCGCCATCGCAACGAATTTTAAATGCTCCCAGGCGGTCAATTCCAGATAGAAGCGGGGAACATCGGGGACAAACATCAGGCGCCGATGCGCTTCTTCTTCGTCGCGATAGAGGTCGAATCCTTCCACCAGCACTTCTCCCTCGGTCGGTTGGATGAGACCTGAGATGCAAGAAAGCAGGGTGGTTTTTCCGGACCCATTGGGACCGGCGAGGATCGCGATTTCGCCTGCATTCAGGTTGAACGAGATCGAGGTCAGCACTGTAAAGGATTTGTATTTTTTGCTGAGGTTATTGACAGATAAGCTGAACGGCACAATTTCCTCCCCGGGGTTGAAAGAACAAACCCAATTCTATCGCAGTACCTGTTTCCTATGTAAATTTACGGTTTTTTGTAGGCGGGGTTGCAAAATTCTTCTCTTCCGACGCGCATGGAATCAAATCAGCAGATGGGATACGCGGAATCTGCATCAGGGCTCATACCGCTGGAGGATCTGGCGGGCGTAATCTTCCATGGAAAGGCAAAGCGTTTGGGGAGAAAGCACTTCCACCGCGCATCCCAGGGGCAGGAGATGATTACGTGCATCGTCCAGCGTCTCGAAATCTAATGTCAACAGCAGCCAGTTTTCTGCGTCGCGGGCAGCCTGGTCTACCGACTGCCGGGGATTGATGCCGTGGAAATGATGCAGCCCGGCTGCCATCGCCGGGGAGACGCGTACCTGCACCGTAAATACCGGGCGCATCTGGTTTATTTTTGCGCACCAGCCCTGCCAGAAGGTATTCAGATCGAATTCTGAAGGGCGCACAAACACTTCGTCAAGAATCTTCACCTCCTGAATTTTGCGAACTTCCAATACGCGTAGGTGGTCACCCATCTGGCACACCAGCCACCATTCGCCTTCCTTATTGACCAATCCCAATGGATTCACTGTGAAGGTCAATTGGGTACCAAACTGACCGCTGTAAACCAACCAGAGGCGCCGGTTCTCCCAGAGCGCCTGCTGCACGGGACGTAAAAGGGGGATGGGTCCGCCAGCGGCTGTCCAGCCGGATGTGTCCAGCAGCAGCCGCTGGCGCGTCTGGGTTTCATCCATTGAGCGCGCTGCCGGGAGAGCGGCGGTCAATTTGAGCAGCGCTGTTTTCAATTCCTCACTCCAGCCAAGTTGTTCCAATGGTTGTGGAATGCCCAACAAAAACAGCGCCCGAATTTCGTCTTGATTCAAACCGGTCAGATTGGTTCGATAGTTTTCCAGCAGAGCGATTCCGCCATCGGGACCATGTTCGGTGTATACCGGCACCCCTCCCATGCTCAACGCCTGTACATCGCGGTGAATGGTGCGCACCGAAACTCCCAGCTCTTTTGCCAGTTTTGCCGCGGGCATTTTTCCGCGCGTTTGCAGCAGGATGAGCAAAGAGATCAAACGATCTGCACGCATGAGATCCTCCTTCGAATCGGACAGACGGTGAACGTCTCGTGAAGATGTTTCTTTGATCGAATTATATATGACAATAGATGTCATATACAGGCATTAAGATCAGAATGCAAACGTAGATTCTGCAGGAGGCAAATACATGAGTGAAATCGAAGTTCGTATGGTTCGGATCGATCCGATGCGCGTGGCGCGCGCCAACGGCTTTGGCAGAGAACCCGAAGGAATTGCCTGGGAGAAACTCACGCACTGGGCAGCGAAGAAAGGGCTGCTCGAAGATGTCCACGCACACCGCTGGTTTGGTTTCAATCATCCCGAACCCATGCCGGGCAGCCCGAATTACGGCTACGAACAGTGGATGACGGTGGGCGCGGATGTTACTGCGGGAGATAAGGTTGACCTGCTGGATTTTTCCGGCGGATTGTATGCGGTGACGTGCACAAAACTCAGCCATATTGGTCAGACGTGGCGGCAGCTTGTGACCTGGGTGGAAGGCAGCCCACACACCCCGGGACGGCATCAGTGGCTGGAGGAATGTCTCAACCCGGAAGTGTTTATTCGTTCTTCCGGTGAGGAATTGGCGCCGATCGATCCCGAAGAACTGCTGTTCGATCTATTCTTCCCCCTGGTTGAATAAATCTCGAAGTTTGAGCGGGAAAACAAAAAGGCACGCAATCGCTGCCTGCCTTGAACTGTTTCTAAAATCCGGTTTTATTCAATAAAAACTTCGACGTGCTCGCCGTCTTCATCGTCGATCACATCCACCACCTTGCCGGTTTCGCCGGAATTGATGATGCGCATCAACAGATCGGGGTCCATGCCGTCGACTTCAGGAGAGAAGCGAGCCCCCATTTTCATTCCGGCGCTGACCAGATTGATGGGCAACCGTACATTCACGCGAATTTTGCCGGAGTCGGTATCGGTAACCAGCACGCGGAACCAGCGCGGCGCCTCCGGCGGTTGAGTGGATTTGGGTTGAACCGGGCGTTCGCGGCTTGCCTGTTCCAGAGTCTCCATCAGCCGGATGCCTTCTTCGGCGGTGATTTTTCCTTCCTGAATCATGCGCAAAATTTTCATCCGCTCTTCGCTGGTTGCCATGACCTGATCTCCTTGCCTTTATTTTACCTTAAGAAGCAGGATTCCTTGCCTGAGAAATCAACTGGTCGAGATCCTGTACGGTGCGGAAGACGAAATCGGGCTGCTCTGCCAGCATTTCTTTTTCTCTGGCGAAGCCCCAGAAGGCGGCGCCCGCGCGCGCACCGGCGGCTTTGCCTGCCTGCAGGTCGAAGATCGTATCGCCAATCATGACGATTTCTTGCGGCGGGCAGTCAAACTGCCCGGCGGCTGCCAGAACGGGATCGGCGGCGGGTTTGGGATGCGCGGTGTCGTCGCTGCTGATCCAGATGTCCATGCAGTCTTCCAGCCCCAATTGTTTGCGAAACAGCGCCAGTTCGGTGCGATTTTGCGAGGTAACCACTCCCAGACGCAAACCGGCGTTTTTGAGATTCGCCAGACGCTCGGAAATGCCTGGAAAGAGCTTCAACTCCGGTCGGACGGGTAGTTCGTATTCCAACCAGAGAGCGGCAAAGTGGTCGACCTGGTCTGCCGGGACGATTTCTGCCAGAATATCACGGGTGGGAATGCCGGTATAGATTTTCATCTCTTCCGGGTCGCGATCCATTCCCAATTCATTTTTCAACATCTGGCAGAGGGTGGTCATGTGCATATCCATGCTGTCGACCAACGTTCCGTCCAGATCAAAACATACTGCTTGCAATTTAAAAGTCATCCTTTCTTACTTCCTGCCGGTTTGGCTTTGAGATCCATTTCCTGCCGCACGGTCTGATAGAGGCTTTCCGCTTTGAGATCGGTGAGGCTGTAGCAGGGCGCCATCAAATGGTCTGCCAATGCCTGCGCCAGACCCTGATCGAAGGCAGCGTGTTCCATATTCACCACCACGCTGCGAATATCCTGGCTGGCGATCTCTTCGGCGATAAGGTGCGCTTCTTGCTGGGGCGGCAATAAACCCATGGAAACATTGCCTGCGCCATCGGTGAGGACGATCAACAGGGGTACAACGTCGGGGTGCAGCACATGCTCGCGTTCCAACACATTGAGCGCCATGTTCAACCCGGCGGAGAGAGGCGTTTTGCCGCCGACGGGAATATCCACCAGAGCGCGCTGCGCCAGATAAACCGAGTTGGTGGGGGGCAGGATCAATGTGGCGCG
>JBDKTF010000444.1:0-2172 GCA_039680295.1 Anaerolineaceae bacterium | reverse complement strand
TTCTCGTGGCATGGTTTCCGGCGTTAGTGAGAGAATAAAAGGACATCTGGCTGGTTCAGTCGCGGTCGATAGAGTGAACTGGACAGTCTATGGATAGATTGTTTATAGAATCAATAATTGGAAAAGCTTGTAACTCTAATACCAGCCCTTGTTACTAGAATAAATATACACGGAAATGTTCGAAAGTCAAGTCTGAAGCCATAAATTGTGACTAGATTTATGACGCAGAATCAAAACGTGCGGACACAAAGCGTCCGCACGCATGGAGAAAATGATCAGTGTGATTTAACGGTCGGCGCGTTTGAGCAGAACCGGCTTACCACGCAGGGAATAACGACCACTGCTGGCGCGCAGCACTTTGCCAACGTGCTTTTCCGCCACGTCCACAAAGGTGTGATCGCGGTGAATGTCGATTTCGCCAATGGCGCGACCCGGTATACCGGTTTCACCGGCAATGGCGCCGACGATATCGCCCGGTTTGATCCCCTGGGCGTTTCCCAGATTCATCCACAGGCGTACCATGCCCGTTTCAGGCTTGCGCTGTTCGTGGGGGAAGGATCCGGCAGAACCACCGCGGCGATCCCGGCGAACAGGGCGGGAGGAACGATCGGAGGAGCGTTCAGAACGGTCTGCATGCCGATCCTCTTTGTGTGAACGCCGATTTTCGATTGGCAAAATATCTTCTGCGGGCAGGGGAGCTTCGCCGGCGCGCGCCATTTTTATGGCGGCGGCGGCAATGTCCATCAGGCTGAAGCTGGTTTCAGACAGTTGAGCAATGACAGCGCGTTCATGGTCAATGCTGCCTTTACCCAACAGTTCGGTGATTTGCGCCATAAAACGCTCATCGCGACGCGCCAGAAGGTCAGCACGAGTGGGCACATGGATTTCTTCGAGGGACTGACGGGTATAGGCTTCGATCTGGCGCGCTTTGCTGCGCTCACGTGGGGTTAAAAAGGTGATGGCAATGCCCTTGCGTCCGGCACGACCGGTGCGCCCAATACGGTGGACATAATCTTCCACATCCGCAGGAACATCAAAATTGATAACATGCGTCACGTCATCAATATCCAGACCGCGGGCTGCCACGTCGGTAGCCACCAGCAGATGGACTGCGCCGCTGCGGAACCGTCCCAGCACGCTTTCACGACGAGACTGGTTCAGATCGCCGTGCAGTGCTTCGGCGGGGATGCCCTGCCGGTTCAGCGTATCAGCAATTTCCTGAGAGCGGACTTTGGTACGTGTGAACACCAGTGCGCTTTTTACTTCTTCCACTTCCAACAGACGGGTGAGAGCGTTGAGTTTTTGATCTTCACGCACAAATAAACAGCGCTGTTCTGTTTCAGCCACGGTAAGCTGCTGCGGATTGATCTTGACTTCAACAGCATCTTCCGCATAACGGGCTGCCAGTTTTCGAATGGCTTCGGGCAGGGTGGCTGAAAACAGCGCGGTCTGCCGTTCGGCGGGCATTTGCGCCAGAATGGTCTCTACATCTTCGATGAAACCCATTTCGAGCATTTCATCGGCTTCGTCCAGCACCAGCATACGCACCTGGGAAAGATCCAGCACACCGCGGCGGATCAAGTCCAGCAGACGACCGGGAGTGCCCACGACCACGTCCACACCATGTTCCAGAGCGCGGATCTGCGGGGCATAAGGCGCGCCGCCGTAGACGGTGAGGATACGGGCGTGTGTCTTGCCCGCCATACGGCGAGCGGCTTCCGCATCCTGAACTGCCAGCTCACGGGTGGGCGCCATGACCAGCGCCTGAACAGCATTGATTCCCGGCTCAAGGCGCTGCAGCATGGGCAGCGCAAAGGCGGCGGTTTTTCCGGTACCGGTTTGCGCCTGCGCCACTACACTGCGACCCTCGAGGAGCGGGGGAATGGAGGCTTGCTGAACCGGGCTGGGCTGCTCAAAACCCATGGCTTCCACTGCCTGCACCAATTCGGGGAGCAGACCCAACGTATCAAACATCGAACTCATAGAAAAAAGACTCCTTGCAATAGACACAAAAAAACGCCCGCCGAAACCGGCAAGGCGTACCAGGCTCGATCCCAACGCTGGCATTCATTCAACCAGCGAACAGCATTATAACACAATATTTCACGGTGTGGGAATTGATGTCGTCATTGTCGTGGGGGAAGTGTCATCCGTCGGGATTGTGCATGGTTG
>JBDKTF010000401.1:0-2933 GCA_039680295.1 Anaerolineaceae bacterium | reverse complement strand
AAAGTCGTCTGCCGCATTCACCCCGACGAAATTCAACACATCCCCATCCATGGACCATTCATTCTGGTGGGTAATCACATCAATTTTTTAGAAGCGCCCATCCTGATTCCGCATCTGGATAATCCCGAGTTCACCGGGCTGGCGAAAAAAGAAACCTGGGACAACCCGCTCTTCAATTTCCTCTTCACCCGCTGGCAGATCATCCCCATCGATCGTGACACGGTAGACCGTGAAGCCTTCCGGCTGTCTGCCGAGGCTTTGGCACAGGGCAAAATTCTGGCAGTCTCACCCGAAGGCACACGCAGCGGAGATGGCTGCCTGCTCCCGGCAAAACCGGGTGTGGTGCTTCTGGCACTGCGCAGCCAGGTACCCATCATACCGGTGGGGTTTTACGGGCATGAACATTTCTGGGAAAATTTGAAGCATTTACGACGCACTGAATTTCATGTGGTGGTGGGCAAACCGTTCTATCTCAATCAGAACGGCGGGATCCGCTCGCGTGAAGAACGTCAGGCAGCGGCGGACGAAATCATGTGCAAGATCGCCGAACTCCTCCCCGAGCGGTATCATGGGCATTACGCCTTGCGCCGCCCCATCGACTACCACTACGTCGTCCCGGCGTAAAAGAACCCTATCCTCAGATATCTACCAATCTTTCTAAGATAAATGAATATATTCATTTCATCCAAATCTATCAGTAATTGATAAAGTAATAACTTTACTATTCGGCAGCTATATAATATAGTTTGAATAATATTCCTTCAATTCATTGAAAGGGGTGAAAGTGAAGTCAAAGGAAAAAATCATCATCAGTGGGGTATTGCTCATCGCAATAATGGCTGCCATTCAGGTTATTTATACAACTCGCTGGGGATTAGTGGCGGGCAGTGATTCAGCGGTTTACTTGGCAGCGGCACGTAATTTGCTCAAGGGAGATGGATTGCAAATTTTGTTACCTTCGGGTAATCCAGCCACCCTCATGCCTCCACTTTACTCACTTGCTTTATCCGCGCTGGGGGGATTAAATCTCGATATTCTGCAGGCAGCCCGCTGGCTCAATGCGGTTTTATTTCTAATAACCATATTGTTTTCCGGATTAGTGGTCGTGTTTTTTTGTCGGTCATCCTGGTTGGCATTACCAGCCAGTTTGATAATTGCGCTCTATCCAATAATCCTGTACCAGTACAGCAGTATGATGACCGAGCCGCTTTTTCTTGCATTCGTCATGATTTGTATGTTTTTGTTCCTGCAATACCTCGAAATCGGTAAGTCAAAATGGATTATTGCGGCTGGACTGATTACTGGTCTACTGACCTTAACCCGTTTTATCGGCTATGTTCTTTTTCCTGTCGGTATAATAATCACCTTTTTGAACATACGTGTTGGGTTGAAACGTCGCCTGGTAGACATCTTGTCCTTTGTAATGGCTTACTCGATCCCAGTGCTCATCTGGCTTGTTTGGTTTCATTACAATCCAGATGCATCTCCCATGCTCGGTCGTCCACTGTGGACCAATCCGTGGGAATATCTGGCGCCAGTGCGTAGCGGTATGGTCAGCGTGCTGTGGAACGGATTACCTTTTTCGGATCAATTGCCTATCAAGGCAAAGTTGCTACGCTTTGATATATTAATTGGGTTGGCAATGATATGGTCATGCGCCACTTTGTGGTCAGCAATCCGTCTGTTTGGCAAGCGTCTGAGTGTCTGGGTAACTGATCGTGATATGCGTCTGATCATTCTTTCCGGATTGTTTTTCTTGTGCTACGTCTTCGGATTTATCTTTGTATATCTGTTCCGCTTACCAACACAAGACGTGAATGCTCGCACGCTTCTGCCCCTGTTTCCTACCATAATCTTGATGTTAATCGGCAGTCTCTCGCTGTACTTTCGATCTGCAAAAGGTATGGGGAGAAAATTGATATACATGTTCAGTGCCTTCTTATTGATAGGCATCTGTTCTGGATACTTAAAAGACAACATACCACTGATGAAAAATCTGCATGACAATGGAGGCGGATATTCCTCACCTGTCTGGCAATACTCCAAAACGATTCAGAACTTGTCTCAGATTTCACCGGAGATGAAAATCATCAGTAATGATACCGGTGCTGTACTATTCTTTACCAATCGGTCAGCGTTGGAGTTCAAGCAATCGTTCGATAAATTATCTACAACGGAATTCACCCGGTATGGTAATGAAACACTCGATGATGCACAACAGCTTTTTCATGACCGTCAGGCAGTTCTTGTATTATTTACCCCATCTTTGTTCTGGCAATTGGAACCCGTTTTCCAGGATCAAACGCAAGAACGGATTAACCTTTTGTTGGGAGGGCTAGAAAAGGTATCCGAAACCTCTGATGGCGGCATTTATCTATATCCCATCCAACCATAATTTTCGAGGAACAATTATCTCTCCCCCATCGTCATCCGACCCTGAATCAGCCTCCCCTGACTGATCAATGTCCTCTTGCCTCGCCGAACCCCGCCTCACTTCATCCACGGCAGAGAAACGAACCGGCGCAGATGCCACAACCCGTGTTCCTTCATCCAACGCGTCACCAACGCCCGCCCGGTGAGTGTACCCCAATTCTTCTCCAGGTCCGCATGGCATTTTGCCCCCAAGCCCACCCGGTCGTGATGGCAAAACCGACATTCCAACGGCTGCATTCCCGTCCCATGCAGCCGGCAGCATCCATTTTCCAAAAAAGTGCAGCCGTTGTGGGCATGCTCATTCACGGCGAAATATTTCTCGCAGCCGCGAAACGCCGGCGAAATCACCGCCACAGTGCGCTCCGGTGAAACCTCCAGCATCATGCGTCCCCCCAGGTTCGCTTCCAGCGCGCGCGCTGCTTCGTCCACCGTCCACCACCCGGGACGGGCGCAGTACGCCAGGCAGATGCGGCATCCGCATGGCTCAGACGGCGGATATT
>JBDKTF010000225.1:0-1594 GCA_039680295.1 Anaerolineaceae bacterium | reverse complement strand
GACGCAGGCATCGAAATTAACGCCCGGGATGTCATCCTTCAGCACGGGCGCGGAAAAAACATCGCCACCATCGGGCATTTCCCTTTTTCAGATTTGCTCAGACAGATTGCCCGAAAGGTCTGGGTGTTGGAGCTGGAGCCGCGCCCTGGCGACGAACCCGCCGCAGCCGCGCCCGAACTGTTACCCCAAGCAGATATCATCGGGCTGACAGCCACCACCCTTTTGAATGGCACGTTCGATGACCTGATCCCTTTGTTTCCAAGCCAGGCGTTGGTGATCATGCTCGGACCCACCACACCGCTCAGCCCGGTTTTGTTCGATTACGGTGTAGATGTTCTGGCTGGCTCGGTTGTTACCGATCCGGGGGCTTTGTTCAAAAGCGTTGGTCAGGGAGCAGCGCAGCGTCAACTGGCGGGCATGCGGCGGTTCACCCTGGTGCGCGACGCCGCTAAACTTGCGGATCACTCACTGTCGAAATAGTAAGCAGAAATAAATCAAAGGGATATGGAATTCCAGATTACCCCGCTCGATTCGTGGGTCAACCAGAAGATCGCCAATCCGGCGCAATTGACCCGCAAGGCGCTCGAAGAATATCAGCTCGAAAGATTGCGCGAGACACTCGACCTGGTTCGTAAAAAGAGCCCGTTTTACCTGAAACATCTCAGCGCAGCCCCCAACTCAATCGCCAGCCTGAGCGACCTGGCTCAATTTCCCTTTACCACGCCGCAGGATCTTCGCGAGCACGGATTGCAGTTCCTGTGCGTTTCACAGGACGAGATTCAACGCGTGGTCACACTGGACACGACGGGCACCACTGGTCAGCCCAAGCGGCTCTATTTCACCCAGGAAGATCAGGAACTGACGCTCGACTTCTTTCACGTCGGCATGACGACCTTCACGGCGCCGGGAGATAAGGTTTTGATTCTCCTGCCGTGCGAACGGACGGGAAGCGTGGGCGATTTGCTCGCCACCGCCCTGCAGCGCCTGGGCGCACATCCCATCAAACACGGCATCGTCCGGGATGTTTCACATACCTTGGAAGTCATACGCGCTGAAAAAATTGACAGTCTGGTGGGCATTCCCATCCAAACCCTCGAGCTCGCGCGCCGCAGCCGCGAAACCCGACTCAAGAGCGTATTGCTATCCACTGACTACGTGCCCAATGCGCTTGCACGCGCGGTCGAACGTGCCTGGGGCTGTGTCGTCTACAACCATTACGGCATGACAGAAATGGGATTGGGCGGTGGAGTCGAATGTCAGGCGCGGCGCGGATATCACCTGCGCGAAGCGGATATGCTGTTCGAGATCGTTCATCCCCAGACGGGCATACCGGTCGCAGATGGAGAGACCGGGGAGGTCGTGTTCACCACCCTCACCCGAAACGGCATGCCTTTGATCCGTTATCGCACGGGCGACTTCAGCCGTTTTATTCCGGGCAAGTGCCCATGCGGCACAAACCTGAAAACACTGGAACGGATCCGGACTCGCATCACGGGAATGGTCCCGCTTGGCACGGGAGGACAGTTATCCATCGCTGATCTGGATGAAGCGCTCTTCTCGATTGAAGGGGTATACGACTATCAGGCGACCGTTT
>JBDKTF010000252.1:0-2623 GCA_039680295.1 Anaerolineaceae bacterium | reverse complement strand
GTGGTGCCGGGGTAGGTGCTGGATTCGAGCACCACCACCATGCCGGAATGCACGTACTCAGCAACCATGTCGCTGGCAGAGACGATGAACGACAGGTCGGGGTCGCCCGTTTTGCGCAGCGGAGTGGGCACACAACTGGAGATGGCGTCTGCCTGGGCAATCACAGCCGGGTCGCTGGTGGCGCGCAGGTGCCCGCTCTTCACCAGTTTTTCCACCAGTTCGGTGGGCACATCCTGAATGTAGCTTTCGCCGCGGTTGATCCGGTCCACCTTATCCTGCACCAGGTCGATGCCGGTGACATAATAACCGGCTTCAGCAAAAACGGTCGCCAGCGGCAAACCGACATAACCCAGACCCACCACCACGACACGGGCGCTGTGGTTCTTTAACTGTTCCATCAAATTTGATTGACTGTCTTGCGTCATAGTTCCTCTAAAGGTTAGGTTAATCCCCAAAGGGGGGTTAAACGGTTAATTTAAAACAGACTTAACTGCTGCGGGTCATTCTTGACCGGCGGCGGAGGAGTGTTCTTCTTTTCCTCTTCCTGCTTCATCTTGGTGATGAGTTCAGGCAGGTGAGAAAAATCGCGCACAATGGTGGTACGCAGCGCCGGTTGGTGCAGTGCGGCGGCGGGATGGTACATGGGTACCACCAGTTTGCCGTTCACCGGAAACGCCTGTCCGTGCACCGAGCTGATCCGCGCCATCGGTAAAAAGTGCGCCATTGAAAAGCGTCCCAGCGTCACCACCACGCGCGGATGAATGATTTCAATCTGCCGTTCAAGGTATCCCTTGCACGCCAGAATTTCCTCCGGCAGCGGATCGCGGTTATCGGGCGGACGGCATTTTACCACGTTGCAGATGAACACATCCTCACGCTTCATGCCAATGCTGCCCAGCAGTTCCTCCAGAAACTTGCCCGAGGCGCCCACAAACGGGCGCCCCTGCTCGTTTTCATAATAGCCGGGACCCTCGCCAATCAACATAATCTCCGCGGTTGCTGGTCCTTCGCCGGGAACCGAACGCCGCCGTGAATGATGCAATGCGCAGCGGGTACAATCACGAACTTCCTGAGCAACAAGCTGGAGGTTTTCCTCTGGAAGCATCTTTACACCTCAATCATACCGGTTGATGAACCAAGAAACGCCCGCAGTTTCACCTCATCGAGCGGAGAGAGGGTCATCAGCAGGGCGTCTTCTTTATTATCCTGGTAATAATGCGGGCGCTCGCCCACCACCTCATAACCAAAGCGCAGGTACATCGCCTGCGCTCCCAGGTTTCCACGCCGAACTTCCAGCAGCGACTGCACTGCGCCGCGTTCCATGGCTGCCAGCAGGCTTTGCGCCAGCAGTTTTTGACCAACATGCAAACGCCGGTAGTCTGGATGCACGGCGATGGTGCCGACGTGCGCTTCATCCACAATGATCCACACCACGATCATGCCCACCACGCGGGAAGCTCCATTTTCGTCCTTCACCTCTGCCACCCACAACAGCGAGTTGGGATTCTCGTTCAGCTCAAAACGGAAGGAGCGTTCTGACCACGGCAGCGCAAAAGACAACTGATCGACGGCGTGAACCTGCGCTACATCCTCCAGCCGCATGGGTCGGAGGGTAATGGCAGTCGAACCGGTATCCATCCTCACTCCGGTATGGGATCCGCCACGTGCAGATACACCGGCGCCAGGCTGACGGGGTCATCCGTTTCACCTGACTGCCAGCGCCGCCACGCCAGTTCCGCCAGATAGGAAGGGCGGCGCAGCGAAAGCGCCGGAGATGCCAGCAGCACGTTGCGGCGTTTACGCGCCAGAATCTGCCGTTCCTCGGCAGTCAACTCTCCGCACACCACCGTGGGTTTGTGAATCCGCTGCGACAGATCATCCACAACCATCACCTGGGCATCGCCATCTGCCTGCCAGCGTCCGCTGCCCGGATTGTACCATCCCACCGCCAGACGTCCGCGTCCGGCATGCAGCACCGCTGCCAGCGGCAAATCCTGAAACGGCTGCGCCGCGACCACGATATCCAGCGTGGGAATCCCGATGATGGGAATATGCAGCGCCAGCGACATTCCCTTCGCCAGCGCCAGCCCGATCCGCAGGCTGGTAAAAGAACCCGGACCCAACGCCACACCCAGTGCGGTCAGATCGGTGCGCTGAACACCCGAATGCCGGAATAAAGTTTCCAACGCCGGAGAAATTTCAACCGTATGATGGTTCTGGCTTTGCCAGACCATCTCCGACAGCACCTGCGCGCCATCATAAATCGCCAGACCCACCCAACGGGTCGAGCAGTCCACCGCCAGCAGCATTACGCGCCTCCAAAAACCTGGCGGCGAAATTCCGCCAGCATAGATTCATAACGAGCACCATGCGCCAGAAAGACCATGACGCGCTGTTCATCCGCCATCCAACGCATTTTAATCGTCAGATGGTTGGCGGGCAGCGCATCTTCCACCCGCTCCGCCCATTCCATCAACAACGGACCCTGATCGAGCATCAGGTCAATATCCAGGTCTTCCGCTTCCAGCGCGTTTTGCAGGCGGTAGGCATCCATGTGATGCAGCTTTTTTCCGTCTGGACGGCGGTACACGTTGACCAACACAAAGGTCGGGCTGGATACGGT
>JBDKTF010000262.1:0-3613 GCA_039680295.1 Anaerolineaceae bacterium | reverse complement strand
TTGAACGGGGCGGACACCCTGAAGCGCGAGCGCTTTCAGCTTTTTCGATCCCATCACGGCGCCGAGCCCCGAGCGGGCTGCCATGCGCCCACCGTCATTGACAATGCCGGAAATGAGAGACAACTTTTCTCCAGCCGGACCGATGGAGGCGATGCTCAGGTCTTTGCCGCTGTGCGCTGTCTGGAGGGCGGATTCGGTTTCACGCGTGTCTTTTCCCCACATGTTTGAAGCTTCGCGAAGTGCGATCTGTCCGAGCCCGATGTAAAGGTAAACGGGATGCGGGCTGATGCCGGTAAAGAAAATGCCGTCGAATCCGCACTGCTTAATGGCGGGCGAAAGTGTGCCGCCGCAATTGGTATCTCCCCATGTGCCGGTGAGCGGCGATTTTGCGGCTGCCATCCAGCGCCCGGTCGCCATGCAGCCGGTGCCGGTCAGCAAGCCGGAGACAAATGCCAGAACATTTTCCGGACCCAGCGGGTCAGTTTTGGGGGGAATCCGGCGGTACAAATAGTAGGATGCCAGACCCATTCCAGAGAGGAAATTTTCGTAAACCTGGGAGGGAACGTCTTCGATGGTCCATGAGCCCCGGGTCAGATCGACCCAGAGGATTTTGCCGGTGACTGCGAACATGGGGAATGCCTCCAGAACGTCAGTATGTCATCGGAGATGCTATTTAAAGCAAAAAGGCAGGTAGTCCGTTCCCTGCCCTTGTCTTACTTTCAGTCGGGGCGAGAGGATTTGAACCTCCGACCTCTTGCACCCCATGCAAGCGCGCTAGCCGGACTGCGCCACGCCCCGAAACCGAACGAGGCATATTATATACCCTGGGTGGAATTTTGGCAACCCTTTTAATGCGTACAAAAAAATCCAAGCAGATAGATGGATGAAAATTCACACTTTCCCTCATTGACAAGAAAGCGGTTCGTTTGTAGAATCACCATCATTCCGAAAAGGCGCTTTTATGCGTTGTGACGGCTGAAATGCCTTTTCGGGATGCAAACCAATGGTTTTCTGGACCAGCGGCGGACTTGACCGGCACTCCCCGGTCAGAATCTTTCAGAAAGAGAGGAGGTGTTCGCGTGCCCGCGGATGACAGTATGGGCGATGATTTGCCCGATTTAGCTGATCGTAAGAGCTTGAGCTGCGGGGGAAGATTTTCGCACACGCAAACGCCTTTCCTTCTTTGGATGAAAGAAAAGGTTTTCGTGCGCTGATTTTTTCCCCTCATTCCCAACAAGCCGATCGGCAAATTGTTCGCTGGATGGTTTCCGCACAGATGGTTTGATCTGTCTGCGCTGCTGAAACGATCCGACTGAATATTGATCCAGAGATATAACCACCAGGTTGTGTTGATTTTTTCAACCGGGCGGTTTGTTCTTGCTTGTATGGATTTGAGGAGGACGTATGGCTTATTTAAGCGAACTCATTGGTAATCCCGTGACCGATCTGGACGGTGTGCGGGTGGGAAAGTTGCGCGATCTGGTCGCCATCATCAAGCCGGAAGTGTCGCATCCGGTGGTGGTGGCGATTGTGGCGGATGATAAGGGCGCCAATCTGGTGATTCCATATTCGGATGTGGTGGTGCTGCTGGCGCCAGCCATTCCGTTGAAGGTGCAGAAAAGCCAGATTGCCGCATATTTGCCCGGTGAACGGGATATTTTTCTGGCGCAGGATGTGCTGGACAAGCAGATCATCGACACCGACGATATCCGCGTGGTGCGGGTGAATGATGTGGAACTGGTCCGCGCGAATGGCTCGGTGGTCGCCAGTAATGTGGACATCAGCACGATGGGCATCCTTCGACGCATCGGGCTGGGACACGCGGGCGAACGGATGATGAACCTGCTGCACCGTCCGATCAAGCACAACGTCATCTCGTGGGACGATGTGGATTTACTCTCTCGTGAACAGGTCATGCGGCTGCGGGTGCCGGGGGATAAAATTTCCAGCCTGCATCCGGCGGATCTGGCGAACATCCTCAGCGATATGAACCGGGCTCAGAGCACGCAGTTCCTGGATTCACTGAACCTATCGGAACTGGCGGATACACTGGAAGAAGTGGAGGAAGATTTCCAGGTCAGTCTGGTGGAGAACATGCCGGATGAAAAAGTGGCTGACGTGCTGGAGGAAATGTCTCCAGACGAAGCGGCTGACCTGCTGGCAGAACTGCCCGAAGAGCGCAGTAAAAAATTGATCGACCTGATGGAAGACGAAGAGGCGGAGGATGTTCGCCGCCTGTTGGGTTACCCGGAAGATTCGGCGGGCGGTTTGATGACGACTGAATATGTGGCGATCCGTCCGGGGCTGACTGCGGAACAGGCGATCGAGGAACTGCGCAAATCCGCCGGAGACGCCGAGACGATCTATTATGTGTATATTACCGATGAGAACGGTGCCTTGTTGGGTGTCATCTCGCTGAGCGATCTGATCCTGGCGCAGCCAGCCACACCGGTGGATGATTTCATGCACCGGCGGGTGGTCAGCGTCAAACTGGATGAAGATCAGGATACTGTGGCGCAGTTGATTTCGCGCTACAACCTGCTGGCGGTGCCGGTGGTGGATGAACAAAACATCCTTCAGGGAATTGTGACCTCGGATGATGCGCTGGATAGGATCATTCCCACCGTGTGGAAGAAGCGGCTGCCGCGTTACTACCGTTAATGTTACGTCGGGAGGTGAGTATGACCATTCAAAATAATGTGCTTCCTGGCAAGAAAGAAACGCTGCGCCGGATTTTCAAACGGATGATGATTTTTCTGGCGGTCTTCGGACCCGCCACCATCACCGCGATGGCGGATAATGACGCGCCGGGCGTGGCGACGTATTCCATCGCCGGGTCCACCCTGGGGTATCCCATCCTCTTCATTCTGGGGATCATCACCGTTCTGCTGGCGATCACCCAGGAAATGGGGATGCGGCTGACGCTGGTCACACGGCGCGGGCTGGCGGATTTAATCCGCGAAAAATTCGGCGTGAAGGTTTCGCTGCTGATTTTTGGCGCGCTGCTGATCGCCAATATGGGCACTTTGATCGGCGATATGTCTGCCCTTCGCACGACCAGCTCCATGCTGAAAATCCCCGCCATCCCCTTCCTGATCGTGATGGTGGTGGGGATATTCCTGTTTGTCACGCGCGGCAGCTACAAGCTGACCCAATCGGTGATGCTGCTGGCGAGCCTGTTTTATTTGACCTATATTGTTTCCGCGATCAAAGCCAAGCCCGATTGGGGGTTGGCAGTGAGCAACATTTTTTATCCGCATGGGGTGGATTTTACGCCCGAGTATTTGCGGAATTACCTGATCATTGGATTGGGCGTATTGGGTACCACCATCACGCCGTGGGGACAATTCTTTGTGAGCAGCTTCTCGTTCGACAAGAAGCTCGAAGAACGCAATCTCCACTACTCACAGCTGGAGACGTATTTCGGCGCGTTCCTCACAGACTTCTTCTCGTTCTTTATGATTGTCGCAACCGCGGCGACCCTGTTCCAATCCGGGATACATCTGGTTTCGGGGGAACAGGCGGCAATGGCGATTGAACCTTTTGCGGGAGAACTGGCGTCCCTGTTGTTCGCGCTGGGCATTCTCAACGCGGGTTTCATGGGTGTGGTGGT
>JBDKTF010000233.1:0-5138 GCA_039680295.1 Anaerolineaceae bacterium | reverse complement strand
GTTGGGCGTTGGCAAACCAGTTCGATTTTCTGCTCTATCGCGGTGAACAGGAAGCAGCTCTGCGCGCGAATCCCCGGAATGGAATGATGGACGGGGGGCTGGATCAGGATTATTTTGTTTTTACCCGACATCTATTTGCAACCGGCATACTTGCGGAGGATGAACATGCTCTCTGCCGACGCACATATACGCTGTTGCGAACTGCTTTCCCCGCTCCAGATGCTGTGATCTACCTCCATGCACCGTTATCTCTATTATTGGAAAGGCGTGAACAGCGGAGGCGTCTTCTGGATCAGGCTTTTATGACGCCGGCGCAATTGCAGACACTGGAGACATATTTCACTGAATGGCTATATGGGAACTGGCACACTCCAGTGATTGTCGTAGAGTCGAATGCGACCGATGATCACTATGACGCTTTTTTGCCGGATGTGGTGGCGCGTGTGAAGCGGATCCTGGAATAAGTCGAACAATATTCGTTAGGTGGAAATTGCAGAGTTGGGTTAAAATCGTATCAACTTCCTTTGCATAGTGATTTAACTGTGAAACGAGCTTCGAAGCAATAATCTCATGTTATCACGTGGCGATTTACTCAATCAACGCTATCGCATCCTTGGCATTCTTGGGCAGGGTGGAATGGGTGCGGTATACCATGCCCAGGATGAAAACCTGGGTGTGGAAGTAGCCGTTAAAGAAAACTTCTTTCTGACTGAAGAATATACCCGTCAGTTTTACCGTGAAGCTACAATTCTGGCGGGATTGCGGCATCCGAATTTGCCCCGGGTGGGCGACCACTTCAGCATCGAAGGCGAAGGTCAATACCTGGTGATGGATTACATTGAGGGTGAAGACCTGCGCGAGCGAATGGAACGCGTGGGAACCCTGAACGAGGAGGAAGCTGTTCAGATTGGGGCAGCCATTTGCGATGCATTAACATATCTGCATACACGCAAACCGCCGGTCGTTCATCGGGACATCAAACCGGGGAACGTCAAAATTACCCCAGATGGACAGGTCATGCTGGTGGATTTTGGTCTGGCAAAGGTGATGACTGGCACCCAGGCAACCACCACCGGCGCGCGGGCAATGACCCCTGGATATTCACCGCCCGAACAGTATGGAACAGCCCGAACCGATCCGCGGACGGATATCTATTCCCTTGGCGCAACATTGTATGCGGCTTTGACCGGCGTGATTCCCGAAGACGGATTGTCGCGGGCGACGGGCAGCGCAGATTTAACCTCTCCTCGGAAAATTAACAGTAAAGTTTCGAGAAGAATGTCTGCGGCATTGGAGCGGGCGCTGGAATTGCGCCCTGAAGATCGCTTTCAGACCGCGGAGGAATTCAAGCAGGCATTGCTGAATGTGCGCAGTAATACCCGTCAGCGAGCCGGGAATGGGGAAGTCGTGATTTCTCCACCGCCCAATGCTGACGGTCAGCCGAACGCACAGGGTGAGGAATTGCCAGAACTGCCTTCCGCGCCAGGATATCGCCAGCCGTCGGCAGCGACATCCTATCCTTATGCGCGGCGGCGCACCCAAAAGGGGCGGGCGCCAATTCTGTTTGGATTAATCCTCGCGCTGATCGGATTGCTGGTGTTGTATCAGGCGGATCAGCGCTTTGCGAACAGTTTACAGACGATTTTGCATCTGCAAACATCTGCGCCGGTGGTCGTCGATCCGCAAAAAACACCGACCCATACACTCCAGCCGACCGCGGCAGCGACTGCCACTCCGAAGTCCAGGACAGCCACTCCCGTTCGAATAACTTCCACGGCGACACCTCAGAACACCCCCACCGAAATTGTCGTTGTGCCGCCGGTCAATCCGGTGGTAGGCGAAATTGCTTTTGCATCCAACCGCACGGGTGTTCCGCAGATCTGGCGGATGTCTGCAAATGGGACAGATGTTTATCAGGTTACAAATCTTCCCGGAGGCGCCTGTCAACCCGCCTGGTCACCAGATGGCGAGAAACTGGTTTTCATCTCCCCGTGCGTTGATCGGCAGGATTCCTATCCAGATGCCGTCCTGTATACCATCAATCGCAATGGAACCGGGCTGGAGTCTGTACCCAATTCGGTAGCGGGTGATTATGATCCTGCCTGGTCACCGGATGGAAAGAAAATCGCCTTCACATCGTTACGCAATAAAATTTCACAGATTTATGTGGTGGATCTGAAAACACAGGTCCTGGAAGTGCTTTCGAATACCCGTTATCCCGATCGCCAACCAGTATGGTCGCCAGATGGATTGCAACTGGCATTTGTCCGTTTGCGAACTTCTGACCAGATCTGGTTGGTTTCTGCCAATGGGCAGTCCTCCAGTCAATTCAGTCGAAGTGGAAACTTGATGGATGACACGCCGTTATGGTCGGCGGATGGTGAGATGGTGTATTACCTCCAATATAGTGATGCGAATCCTTTCCGGTGGTTGATGGTGATGATGTATGCGGATCGCAATACAAGCAATGAAAAGCGGATATCGCCCAGTGATTCGTTGGAATTGGGACCCATTAAAGACATTTCCCTTTCACCGGATGGAAAATGGATGGTCTTTGAAGGCTGGCCAGATGGTAAGAACCATGACATCTACCGCTTCCTCAGCGCGGACGGCAGCAAATTGACCCGTCTGACGGCTGATCCGGGGCTGGATTTTGATCCGGCGTGGCGCCCCCTTTCCACCACTCCTTAGAATCCATCCTGATGCAACTTGAACGCATCATTTGCGTATATGATGGTGAAAGGAGTTCTCTATGGATAACAACCCGCAACGACATGGCTCGTATTTTTTCCCGCTGCTCTTGATTGCAGCCGGGTTAATCTGGTTACTGGATAATTTGGGAATTATCTCCGAAGTGCATCTTTCCAATTTATTCGCGTTATGGCCGCTTTTGCTGGTGGGGTTTGGATTGGAACTGATTTTTGGCAGACGCCATGCCTGGGTCAGTTTTGTCATTGCAGCAATTGCTGTGGGTGCGATCGCCTGGGCATTGATCGGAAATGTTACGGTGGGGGGCAATGCTGGAAGGGGTGTGAAGCACGATACGTTCACTCTGCCGGTTTCTGGCGCAAAAACGGTTGATATGCAAATCAGTTTGGGATCCGCTTCCACACGAATTTTTGCGGGCAGTGATCCGACAACTGTGATGAATGCAGATCTGGATTATACGGGTGAGATTGCGATCGATGATAACCAGGCTCCCCAGCGTGAAATTCGTCTGGACGAGGTTTCCTCGACGAATACCTGGATTCTGGGATCGAACATGTTTGAAGAACGAAACTGGGAGATCGGTTTGAATCCCTCCGTACCATTGACCCTGGACACTCATGTGGGTTCTGGGTCTGCCGAATTGGATTTGAGTCTGTTGAATCTGTCGGATCTGACCGTGGATGGCGGATCAGGAAGCATCGACCTGATCCTTCCAGAAAAGACGACCGCTTACAATGCAGAGGTCTCGGGTGGATCAGGTAGCGTTCGGGTGGAAATTCCATGCAATGCCAATGTTACCTTGCGGTTGACTGGCGGCAGCGGCAGTCAGAACATTTCTTTGCCGCAGGGATGCCCGGCGAAGGTTGAAATTCAGGACAGTGGTTCAGGAAGCATCAACCTTGGAAAGGGTTTCAGTACCCTCCAGAGTGGTGATGATCAGCAAGGTGTTTGGGTACGCGGGGGGTATTTGGAAGGATCGGCGGGAATCGTCATTCTTGTCGAAGGGCATGGTTCAGGAAGTCTGAACATCCAATGATTAGTAGCATGATGTTGCGGTAAATAATCGACCCTGAAGGTGATGAACACACTTCAGGGTCGATCATTTATATTGGTATGTGAGTTAGCGGCGAAGAAGTTTGAAGAGCGCAATCACTGCCAGCGGAATCAACACACCGGCGCAAATGGGTGCGGATTTCGATGTAGGAGTGGAAGTACTGTCGCCGGAGGACGAAGTGGGCTGCGACGTGGGAATTCCAATGGGTTGGGTGGGGATCGAATCTTCGGTTGGTGCGATCTGCGTAGGGACTTTCACCGGTGCGGTAGTGGTGTCGCTGGAGACGATCTGGTAGGCGGTACCATCAAAGACCACGATGACCTGTTCGCCTAAAGCCAGCGCCGCAGCAAGATCAGGGTGAGCTTTTGCCAGTGCGAAGTAATCGGGGGAGAGGAACGCAATGGGTGTGGTTTTGAGTTTTTCTGGATCAAAGGTCGTATCCGTCCAGATGCCGTCTGAAAGCACGAAGGTGCGCGAACCTACAATGCGGATCTGGTTGGCGGCGTCTGCCGGGGCGGCAGCGGGCGCTTCTGCTTCAGAGAGCGCTTCCTGCCCGGCGGCTTTTTCAACAGCAGCCTGACCCGATGATGGCGCTGTGGGCGTGCGCATGATCTGGTTGAACTGGTCTTCAGCGATACGCTCCTGGTTGGCAGCGCCCAAAGTCTGCGGTTCGGTCACCAGATAGGAGGTGTATGGCGTGACGATGCCGTAGCGGATGCTTAGTTTGACAATCTGGTCGATTGTTTCCTGATCTGCACCTTGCAAACGAACCTGATTGAGCAGCGTACCGATCTTTCGAGTTGCCCAAAGGCGCGGAATGGCAGTCAGGCTGGCGCTTTCTCCACGGTTATCGCGAGCAAAAACCTGGTTGGTGTAGCGGAAAGTTTGCGGTTCATTATTGACCAGACCGGTCAGGGTTATATCGGCGGTTCCACCATCACGGTACCGACCCACAACGACGATCTGCGATCCGCGGAAGAGATCGGGCAATGGATTCGGATAAATGTCATAGGCAGTGATTTTTCCAAAGTCGAGCTGCAGGTCGGTAAGCAGCGGCGTGGATATTTTTGCATAGAAACCGGAGAGAATTTCGTCCAGCGCTTCACCGGGGCGAACGTAGGAACTGGCGCCCTGATGTTTCTGAGCAAGTGAGTCCAGTAAAATGGTATCAACATCGTATCCGACCCCGAAGGCGAACAGCCGCAGGTTGGATCGGGCGGTGCTGGAGAAGTTGTCGAGAATGCGCTGTGTATTCATCTCGCCAACCGTCGGCAGCCCATCTGTCAGAAAAATCAGATAAGTTGGACGTTCAGCGTCTGCAGAAGCAGATGCTTCAAGCAAGGCACGGTTGATATCGGTGCTGCCAGCGGCGGAT
>JBDKTF010000056.1:0-5234 GCA_039680295.1 Anaerolineaceae bacterium | reverse complement strand
GCAGAAAGCGATCTGGTTTTGCACGTCGAAGCCAGCGATGTTACCTCCAAAATCGGAATGGTCGAGATGAAGGTGGAACATGTGAATGCCCCGTCTGCTCAATGGACGGTCGCGCCAGTGTGCCAGGATGCGCCTGGCGGAACTGCGTTCTGCCCGACCTTTATCCCTGCTTATGGCGAGGGAATTTATTCGATCTCCTTCCGGGCGGTAGATCAGGTGGGCAATGAAGCTACCACGTCGACCTACGCGTTCTATGTGGATCGAACTGCGCCAAAGATCTTTGCCAACCTGCAAAACGATGGGCTTTACAATGCCGAACCGCATCAGACGTTGAAGAAACACTGGTTCCTGCATATGGAAGGGCAGGTACTGGACGATACCCTCAGTCAGGGGTCGCCCGGCAGCGGTCTGGATTTGAACAGCATGAAGGTGACCGTCTACAGCGAAAATGGCGAGGTGGTTGGTGAAGGCGAACAAATGCCTGATCTGACCCCGGCAACCAATGGCTACGATTGGACACTGGATTACCTCTTCCCGGAGAAGGAACCGACCGGCGCTCTGACGGTTGTCATCCAGGCTAAAGACCTGGTGGGGAACCTGGCTACCAAGACGATTCACATTCTGATGGACGCCTCGGCGCCGAATTCCAAGATGGAAAGCCATCAGGTGGAGACCAGCACCGCGGCTTCACTGGTGGATCCGGGCACAATGGATGGAAAGCTGATCTCAAGTGGAACGGTCAGCGGGTCGGTCAACGATACTCCGAATGATGGCATCCCGTACATCACCGCGAATGGCAAAGCGGCGGCTTCGGGTGTGGCGCGGGTGGAGACTGGCTTTGAATCCGCACTGGATATTTCCAGCATCTACAATGAGCCTTATCCGAACGGTTTGCTTGCCTGGCTGCCGTTGGACAGCGCCAAGATTCCAGAAGATGCGGAAGGAAATCCCGACGAGACCATGCCGGATCGAACTTTCCTGGATATTTCACCGGCTCAATTTGCCGGGGTGTGTTCTGGCGATAACTGCCCGATCAACGGCGAGACCGGTCACAAGAACGGCTCCATCTACTTCGATGGAAATGAAAAATCGATCAATCTGGGACAGAATGTCGATCTATCCAATCGCTCGTTCAGCGTTTTGGTCTGGGCACGGCGCGATGCCTCTGGTCACAGCGATCCGATCCTATGGCAGGGTCCGCTTTCGATGGCAGGGCAGCGCTTCCTGTTCGGTCTGGATTACAACGATCGCATTGTGTGCGGTTTCGGCGGCAGCGACCTGCTGACGGTTGGCGCTTATCCGGATACCGCCTGGCATGCCTACGCCTGCACGTACAACCAGACCAACGGCAAGCGGGTGATCTACCGCGACGGACAGGAAGTGGCGAGCGACACCGCCGCAGCCGTACCGGTGATGAACGAAAATCTATTCATCGGTTCAGCCCCAGTGGGCAGCTTTGCAGGCAGCCTGGATGAACTGATGATCCTGGATCGTGCGCTGACGGGCGAAGAAGTACGCGAGCAGTACACGGGCTATCAGGCGGTGTATCACCTCACCGTGGAAGACGATTTCCTGACGGACGGCGATACGGTGGACGATGGTTCCGGATACTTCCACTCCGGCACATTGACCACGGGTGAAGGCGATGTTGCCAACAAGGTCACGAGCGGCATGGTGGGGAATTTCGCCTTCCGCTTCGACGGCAACGATCGATTGGCGGTCGACCCGGCTTTCAGCCTCTCGCTGGACCGCGGCGCATTCACACAAAGCGCATGGATCAAACCCACCGGCGGATCGGGCGCAACCAGCATCATCAGCGAATATGACGAGAACCCCGAACAGCGGTACCCGTCGATTTACCTGACCAACAATAACGGGCTGGTCGCCGGTTTCGGTAACTTCTACGATTGGAATGAATTCGCTTCACCAGACCATGTCATCCAACCGGATGCCTGGAACTTTGTGACGGCTCGATTTGACGGCACCACGTACAGCCTGTTTGTCAATGGCGCCAAGGTAGCCGAGTCTGACGCACTGGCAGGTATGAAACCCTATCCCGCGGAACGTTTCAATATCGGAGATGGTTTTGTCGGTGATCTCGATGATGTTAAGATCTTTACCCGCGCGCTCAGTGATGAAGAAATCACAGCCATGTCGCGTTCAGGTTGGCGGGATGCCGCATTGACTTCTTCGGAGAGCGGTGTTTCCTGGTCTGCGCCGGTTCTACCCGGTCTGGAAGGACCGTATCGGGTGGATGTACGCGGCTGGGATGCGTTCAATCACTACGAAATCGGTTGGAACGTGATGAATCAGTGGAGCGGCATCGTGGATACGCTTGCGCCGCGAATCACCGTCACCCGCACCATCGATCCGGATGACCCGAACCTGGCGCATTACACCATGATTGCAGAAGATTCTTATCTGGATGAAAGCACGATCCATCAGAATCTGTGCACCAATATGCAGGTGACGCGCGAATACTTCAACAGCTCATGGTTCCTGGCTTCGGGTGTGCCGCCGAATACGACTCTGTCGAAATTGACGGGAACGTGCACAGGCGACATCCGCACCACCGAAGTGACCGGTTTTTATGCCTGCGACACGTCGGGTAACTGCGCAATGCAGGAATTCCAACCCATGCTCAGCGAAACCGTTTACCTGCCGATGATCTTTGGAAGCGGCACAGACACAATCGCCAGCCTCTCACCGGCACTGACGGGAAAAATCAGCCCGGAGAAAGTGGAACAGGTGATGCAGTGGGCAACGCTGACCGAATCTGTGAGCCAGGCGGATGGCGGACAGGCGCCGCAGGTTGAAATTTTGACCAGCGAACTGACGCCTTCAGATGCGCGCAGTCTCTTCCACACCCTCGTCAGAGGCACGGTAGGAGACGACAGCGGCATCACCAATGTGAAGGTGGAAATCTTGCAGAACGGCGCTGTGGTGTACACGACGAATGCATCGGTTTACCAGAGTATCTGGAATGCGGTCTGGTTCTATCCACCGGGCAGCCAACCCACAAATGGAAGCTACACCGTCCGGGTGACGGCAACCGATGCTGCCGGTCACGAGACAAGCGCGGAACGCGAGATTTCTGTTCACCTACTGCCCTAGCCGCAGGAAGCGAGATGCCGACATGACCTCGAAAAGACTTTTCCGTTTACCGCTGCGGTTTGCCCTGGTAGGGATCGTTCTGGTGAGTCTGTGTCTGACGAACCTGGCGCCAGCCAATGCGCAAACGATGTTTTCTCTGACGCCCCTGACCAGTTTTCCGGCTGATTCATACCCGGCAGGGTTGGTCTATGGACCCGATCAATCAATCTGGTTCACCCTGTCGGGTTCCGGTGCGATCGGTCAAACCACCGGCGGCACAAATCTTAATTGGGCGCTGCCGGATGCCACGGTGCGCCCGCTGGATCTCACGATAGGATCAGATCAGGCGTTATGGTTCAGCGAGGAAAACGGCAACCAGATTGGACGCATCACCACCGCTGGTGAGGTGACAGAATACTCTTTGGGCGCAGAAAGCCGAAAACCAACTGCGGTTGCGCTTGGACAGGACCTGGCATTATGGTTCACCGAGTTTGACGGTAACCGTATCGGTCGGATGACAACCAGCGGCGAGGTGGAGGAATTTCCGCTGGCTGAGGCGGGCAGCAAACCCCTGAGCATCGTCTCAGATGCGGAAGGGAATCTGTGGTTTACCGAATGGGGTACTTATCGCGTCGGTAAGATCACGCTGCAGGGAGAGATTCAGGAATATCCGATCCCGAATCCCCCGGCGCGCCCTGCGGAGATTTTGTTTGGACCGGATGGAAATCTGTGGGTGAGCTTCAATACCGGCAAAACCGTTGCCCGCATCAACCCGCAGACGGCTGAGTTTACTTTCTACCGGCTGCCAACCCAAAGTTCCACGCTGGCGGATTTGACGATTGGACCGGATGGGCAGATCTGGTATGTGGGGACGCAAACGGTGGGCTCATTTGGCGTCTCCGCAGCGGGCGCATCGCCGGTGGTGACGGAGGTCGACCTGCCTACCCCGGTCTATACCTACCGCGGGCGGTCGCAAATCATCGCCGGACCGGATAATGACCTGATTCTGACGACTGCCAATACCAGCGATATCAGCCGCACTGTCTTACCCGGAACATCACTACTGCGGAATTTGCAGATCTTTGTTACCTATCAACCCCCGGTACTACTTGCCGCCGGACCTTTCAATATCGATGCCCGGATCGTCAACTGGACAAACACCGCTGCCAGCAATGTCGAAATCGACCTGTCGTTGGATGAGAATATCCAGTTCGTTTCCGCGGATATTCCAGGCGGAAGCTGTGCGCAGAACAACCAGATCGTACACTGCACATTGTCTTCATTGGCGGGGGGAGCGTCTCTGCCGGTGAGTTTCGTCATGACGACCGACCGGATCCATGAAGCCTCTGTCGATCGATCTCTATCCATAAAAGTGGTATCTGCGGAAGGGGATTATCAGCCTGCCAACAACCGCGTGATTCTGTTTACGAAAATTCTGCGCTCCATCGACTTTTTCTACGATTTCTCGGAAGGCGCTGATGGAAATTGGTCTCACCAGAACACGAGTACGCCGGTGGATGGGCTTAAGGTTTTGGGGTTATTCGATAATGACGAAGTCAGTTTCGATGTCGATGTTTTGCCCCCGCATGATCGTGTCTGGCTGTGTTTTGACCTTTATGTTATGGGCGCCTGGGATGGAAGCCAGTACATGAATGCAGATGAGACGAAAATCATCGGACCCGATCTGTGGGTCAATTACGTGGATGATCAACGTCTGTTAATGACAACGTTTTCGAACCAATCGCAGTACAACCAGGCGTATCCAGAAAATTATCCCGATGCGGTTTTTCCGAGCCAGACACGCTCAGCAAGTGTGGGTGAGTATGACGGCGATCCCGCGACGCGCGATGCCCGGTATCATTTTTGCTACCGATTGGAACATGCTGACCTTTCGCTGAAAGTGTTGTTTATGGGTTTGAATCTGGATGGGTTGGAAGGCGAGAAATGGGCGATTGATAATGTCGGTATCAAAATCCTGTATGATGCCCTGTTTGATTACATATATATACCGGCAGTTCTGCGGTAACAGAGGAGAGGGATGAGATGAAGAAAACGCTCCAATTTAACCGGAAAGCGAAAGCGCCTGCGCGGCTCTGGCGGCTCGTGCTTGTCCTGCTCATGATCTTCGCGTTTGACCCAAT
>JBDKTF010000171.1:0-3675 GCA_039680295.1 Anaerolineaceae bacterium | reverse complement strand
GTCTGCCAGCAGCACCGGACCTTCGCTCAGATCATAATTCTCACGCACCGGGGGGTGAATCTCGCCAAAGACACCCAGCTCGCGTTCACCCGCCAGAATACGGGCGCATCTGCCCGGATGCATACTGGGGTGCTCGGCGCGTTCCACGTGAACGTCCGAAATATGCAGCGCATCCACGAGCGATTCCAGCAGCCCCTTCATATCGTAGAAATCCATGCGGGGCGGATTGGGCGTGTCCCACGAGGCGGGATAGCGCAGCCCGGAAAGCGTCACCGCCAGGCGCTGCGCCTCGTCGGGAAGCTGCTGATCTTCGCGCGGCAGAAAAACCGGACCGATTTCGAACAGCGCCAGATGGCTGTTCAGGCGGGTATTGCGTTCCAGCACTTCCATCACAGACGCCAGCAGGCTGCGGCGCATGACCGAGCGTTCGGGGGCGATGGGGTTCTGAATGCGCACATATTCCGCCTGTGGATCCGGCGTGCCCTTGGGCAGCAGCCGGTTTTCGCGTTCCGGCGAGGTCAGACGGTAGGTCATCACTTCCTGCATTCCCAGGCTGGTCAGAATGTCGCGGATGCGTTCCTCGCCTTCCACCAGGCGGTTCCGGTGCATACGCGGCAGCGGCTCTGACGGGCGCGTTTCGGGAATGTTGTCATACCCGTACAGGCGCGCGATCTCTTCCATCAGATCTGCCTTGCCGATCACCCCTTCACCGATATCCAGACGGTGAGGCGGCACATGCGCCAGCACGCCGTCGGCTTCGACCGTGCAGCGGAACTCCAGACGGCAGAGCAGCGCGGCGATCTCCTGCGAAGACAGGTCGATATCCAGCAAACGCTTCACATCCGACGGGCGGATCAGCACAGCAGGATCGGTGACAGGTTGTGGATAATCATCCACCAAGCCCTGCGCCACATCACCATTCGCCCACAGACGCAGCCGTTCCAGGCAGAGCTTGACGCCCGTTTCCGCCAGGGCGGGGTGCACACCGCGCGAATTGCGGTATCCGGCTTCTGAATTCAGTTTCTGCGCGGAAACCGTTTTGCGGATGTTGATGAAATTCCACGACGCGCTTTCGATCAGAACATTGCGGGTGGAAGCAGACACTTCGGTTTCGCTGCCACCCATCACGCCGGCAATGGAAAGCGCGCCAGCGGTATCGCACACCAGCACGGTGAATGGATCGAGCGCCCGGTCCACGCCGTCGAGAGTGGTCAGTTTCTCGCCAGATTCCGCCGTCCGGGTGATGATGGTGGGCGCCACTCCCCCGGCACGCTGTACCAGCATATCGTAATCGAATGCGTGCAGCGGTTGACCCAATTCAAGCATCACGTAATTGGTGACGTCGACCACATTGTTGATCGGGCGCATTCCCGCCAGACGCAGGCGGTTCTGCACTTTCAACGGGCTGGGACCAATCTGGACATTGCGCACCAATCCAAGCATGAAACGAGGATTGAGGTCGGGGTTGCGAATTTCAATGGAAGCCTGTCCGGCGATCGGCACGCCTTTCATCTCCACCTGCGTGGAGGGGTAGTGCAGCGTCTGGTTGGTGGCGGCAGCGATTTCGCGCGCCACGCCCAGAATGCTGGCGTTGCGGATCATGTTGGGCAGAATGCTGATCTCATACACCGCGTCGCCCAGCACCTCAGAGAGGGGGGTACCCGGCACCGCATCGTCTTCGAGGAAGAGGATGCCTTCGTGCTCGTCAGAAATGCCCAGCTCTTTTTCAGAGCAGACCATGGAATAGGAATCCACGCCGCGGATTTTGGCGCGCTTGAGGGTGGTCAACACCAGACCCTCGGCATGACCGTCATAGATGCGCGCGCCTTCGCGGGCGTACGCCACTTTGAGCGTTTTTGGCAGCACCCCCTGCCCCTTGTAAGGGTACAGGTTGGGCGCGCCGGTGAGCACAATTTGTTCCTCGGGAGAACCATCATTCAAACGGCAGAGGGTCAACCGGTCGGCGTTGGGATGCGGCATCACCTCGCTGATTTCAGCGACCACGATTTTGTCTGGATCCCACGAGAGACCGGTGATCTTAAATTCGCGGTTCTCGCCTTCGGGCGCAGGCAGACCGATCAGATGGATTTCATCCACCTCCAGACCGATCTGGGTCAGCACACGTGCGAGTTCAACCGTAGAAAGGTTGATATCTACGTAGTCTTTAAGCCAGGAAAGAGGTGCTTTCATAGTTGCTCCAGGAAGCGGATGTCATCCGACCAGAAATAACGAATATCTTCAATCTTATGGCGCAGCATGGTGATGCGTTCCGGTCCCATGCCGAAGGCGAAACCCGAATAGATCTCGGGATCATAGCCGCCGTTGCGCAGCACGGTGGGATGCATCATACCGCAGCCGAGAATCTCCAACCAGCCAGAGTTCTTGCAGATGTTGCAGCCCTTCCCACCGCACATGAAGCACTCGATATCCATTTCAGCGCTGGGTTCCGTGAAGGGGAAGTAGGACGGGCGCAGACGTGACCGGACGTTGGCGCCAAACATTCGCCGCGCGAAGGCATTCAGCACACCCTTGAGATCGCCAAAAGTGATGTGTTTGCCCACCATGATGCCTTCCACCTGGTGGAACTGAATTTCAGAGCGGGCGCTGGTTTGCTCGAAGCGGTAGCACATGCCCGGCAAAATCACGCGGATCTCTTCGGGCGCGCGTTCGCGCATCACCCGCACCTGCCCCGGGGAGGTATGGGTGCGCAGCAGCACGCCCGGCTTGGTGGTGTAAAAGGTATCCCACATGTCGCGGGCAGGGTGGTACGCCGGGATGTTGAGCAGTTCGAAATTGTATTCATCCGTCTCCACATCCGGGGCGCTGAAAACCTGAAAGCCCAATTCGCCAAACACCTGGGTGATCTCACGCAGAATCTGAGTGGATGGGTGCAGCCGCCCGGGATGGGGGTGCCTGCCGGGGAGCGTGACATCCAGACGGTCCTCGCTCAACGAACGCGCCAGAGCCGCCTCTTTGAGCACCGCGGTCTTATCCGCCAGCGCTGCCTCGAGCGATCCTTTTACCTGATTGGCTTTTTGACCCACCGCCGGACGCAGTTCCTTCGATACCTGCGAAAGCTGACTGAACGTCTGCATCAGCGCCGAGCTGCGCCCCAGATGCACTGTTTTCCAGCCTTGCAGGGCGGCATCGTCAGCCACGGACTCCAGCGCCGCCAGCGCCGTCTCTGCAATGACGTCCAACCGCTCCAGCGCGGAAACTTCTTCGGACATAACGACCTCCTTAGAATTCAGATCAAACTTGCCGTGGGATGGACGGCAGTACAGATGACATAAATAAAAAATATCCCGTCCCAATTGAAGGGACGGGAAATATTCCCGCGGTACCACCCTTGTTGGCAGTGCAGCGCACTGCCCACTCATTTCAGCCAACGGTCACATGCATCCAAACGGACGATTGGCTTCCCCGTTAACGCTGGGACTGCGGCTCAGACTACTGATCCAATGGGAGGTTCCCCTGAGCAGCTCGGGAGCGAACTTCAGCCGGTGAATGCCGCGCGCGGGTCTCAGTCTCTGCCTGCGCATCCCTGTCGGTTGTCATCCAGCCTACTTTTCTCCGTCAATGCTGTTGATTGTCGGTGAATTACACCAATCATAACAAATATAAAGCCCCTCTGTCAAGATGAGATCTGTGTGGATAACCCTCAGGGAGAGAATC
>JBDKTF010000269.1:0-1701 GCA_039680295.1 Anaerolineaceae bacterium | reverse complement strand
CCTTCGTACTTCTCATGGACGCCCGCGCCGGTTTCGGTGTGCTCGATGTACTCGAAATCCGTCACCAACTGCTCGCGCTGATCCGGGGGGATGATGCGTTCTGACATGGGAAAGAGTACGGTGTCTTCTTTGGCGATGTGCTGGCGCAGCAGAACCGTGTATCCGCGCGCCGCTTCCAGCATCGAAACCTGCGCCGCCGAATCGCCAGCGATGAGTTTTTGCGCCGCATCGCTCATGGCGCGGGTGTATTTGCGCGCCTGCTCATGTTCCGCCAGCATCACGCTCACCGGTCCGCCCTGCAGCGGCGGCATGTTGGCGACAATCGCCTTGAAGAGCACACCTTCCTCTTTTTTGTGATGGCATCCATCGGCAAATCCCTTGATGAAGTCCGCCGTATCCAGGAAAAAGCCGGGGCGGTAAGGTGCGCCGCTTTCAACGCGGGCAGTCATGGTTTCCATGGCAGTCAGCACCCGCTCGATCACCCGGTGCTCTTCCATCAGAATTTCGGTCGCTTTCATTTCAACCTCCTCCGGAAATGACCTTTACCCGTCTGAACCATCCCTGTGCAATTTCATTATATCGACTTCACCCTGCCGGTTCAATCGCGGAAAATCCTTGAAACCCGTCCCCAGAATCGTCATAATAGAAGGGAATCATTCATTTGTTGAAACGGGGTGAATTTTCAATCCAACCTGATGTTTCATCGATTAATTTCTTGGCGCGCTTCGTTTTCGCGCCCTTCGCGTTTACTTTTCGAATATCCTTTTGATAATTTCCTTCCCCGGAGGTTGAAACATGCCCTGGACAGATTCCCTCAACGGCGACTCGCTCGCCTGGCTGCTGAGCTCCCCCACGCCCGGCGTGCGTTATCCCGCCCTGCGCGATCTGCTTGACCGCCCCGCGGACGACCCCGATCTCCGCGCCGCCCGCAGCGAAGCCCTTCAGCACGGACCCGCGGCTGTGATTCTGGCAAACATGCAGCCGGAAGGGTTCTGGGTCAAGCCGGGACCGGGTTACGGTCCCAAATATACCAGCACGGTCTGGGCAATCCAGGCGCTGGCGCAGGTGGGGATGACCGTGGATGACGACCCGCGCATCGCCACAGCATGCGCCTACCTGCTGGATCACGCCCTCGCGCCGCAGGGACAGTTCTCTCACAACGGCGCTCCCGGCGGAACGTTCGACTGCCTCCAGGGAAATCTGAGCTGGGCGCTGACCGCGCTGGGCTGCGCCGATCCCCGTCTGGACACCGCCTTCGAGTGGATGGCGCGCACCGTCACCGGTGAGGGCATGGCGGAATCGTCCGATAAAAAGAACCCCATGCGCTACACCGCCTATAAATGCGCTCCGCTGTTTGCCTGCGGCGCGAACAACAAATACCCCTGCGCCTGGGGCGCCGCCAAGGTGATGATGGCATTCAGCGCTCTGCCGCGTGACCGCCGCACCCCGCTGATCGACCGCGCCGTCCAGGCGGGCGTCGAATTTTTCCTCGGCATCGACCCCGCCACCGGCGCCTATCCCACCAGCTCCGGGCAGCCGCCCAGCGGGGATTGGTGGAAGTTCGGCTTCCCGGTGTATTACATCACCGATATTCTGCAAATCGTCGAGGCGTTGGTGGCGCTGGGCTGCGGCGCTGATCCGCGCCTGGCAAACGCACTCCAGCTCGTGCGCAGCAAGCAGGACGAAAATGGGCGCTGGCTG
>JBDKTF010000053.1:0-2283 GCA_039680295.1 Anaerolineaceae bacterium | reverse complement strand
AAAGACGTCGTCATCCTCCTCAATTGTGGGCTGGTACGCACCGCGCAGCAGCGCCGGGGTCGTCTGGCGCAGATGAATGAAACGCTGGTAGAAATGAAACAGCGAGTCAGGATCCTTTAACTGCCCCGCCAGATTGATCCCATCCGCATGATTGGAATGCACCGGCAGCCAGGGCGTCACCCCCGCCGGGCAAAATCCGCCGTTCGCCTCCCCGCTCCACTGGAACGGCGTGCGGCATTGATCGCGGGTCCTCTCAACCGCCGCAGCAAACGCCTCGCTTTCAGACATGCCCAGCACCTGTGACGCCAGGTGATGGACCCACACTCCCGACATGTCGCGAAACTGATCCAACCGCTTCAATTTCAGGTTCTGCATGCCAATTTCTTCACCGTTGTACAGCACCGGCGTGCCCTTCAGTGTGAGCATCAACGCCAGTGAAAGCCGCGCCAGCGCCCCGTCATGCGTCCCATCGCCAAACTGACTGTACACCCGCGGCGTGTCGTGGTTGCCCAGCGTGTTGCACTGCCAGGCGGCGGCAGGCAGCCGTGCCAGTTGGTCGCGTTGATTCTCGCGCACCCACTGGGCAGTCAGGCGGTTCGTGCTCATCAACGGGAAGTTGAACACCATGTGCAGTTCATTGCTGCCGTCGCCCAGATAGGTCAGGTCATCCGTTTCACCAATCAACACCCGATCGGGATATTCGTTCACCATTCGCCGCAGGTCCTGCAAAAGTTCGTGCATTCCGGGTTGCTCGCATTGGGCATTGAACATCCGGTTCCACTCGGTTTGAACCCGTTCCTTCTCCGCTTCCGTTCTGGCGCGGTGATCCATGCGGAACAGTTCCGCCTGAGTAACGGTCGCCTTCTGATCGGGCAGGCTGGGATCTTCGAAAATGGTGCCAATCGCGTCCAGACGGAAGCCGTCCACGCCCATATCCAGCCAGAAACGCGCCGCATTGAACATGGCTTCCTTCACCTGCGGATTGCGCCAGTTCAAATCAGGCTGCTGCTTGAAGAAAAAGTGGTAGTAATACTGCCCGGTGGCAGTGTCCCGTTCCCAGGCAGGACCGCCGAACGTCGAATACCAGTTGTTGGGCGGTGCGCCGTTTTTACCGTCCCGCCAGATATACCAATCGCGTTTGGGGTTATCCTTGCTGGAACGGGATTCCAGAAACCAGGGGTGTTGGTCAGACGTATGGTTCAGCACCAGATCCAGCACCACGCGAATCCCGCGCGCATGTGCGCCTTCCAGAAATTCGCGAAAATCCGCCATGCTGCCGTATTCCGGCGCCACCGCCGTGTAATCGGCGATATCGTAGCCGCAGTCAAACAAAGGAGACGGGTAGTGTGGCGACAGCCACACCGCCCCCACGCCCAGATCGCGCAAATAATCCAACCGTTCGATCATTCCCCGCAAATCGCCGATCCCGTCACTATTTCCGTCGGCGAAACTGCGCGGATAAATTTGATAAAATACAGCGGTCTGCCACCAGGGTTGCTGCTTCATATAAACGCCTCCGTTCATTTCATGTTCGATAACGCTGCAGAAGGCTGCCTTCGTTACGGCTTGATTATAATCGCCTGTCTGGAGAACCCGAAAAAATCAACGCTTCTATGGAATTGATTTGATCTTCAGATTAGACTAAAATTTAGACAAATCTGTTCGATAAAAGGGCGGTTTTTCTTATGTCTCCTCGTCATGCACTTCCCCCCACTCAAAGCCTGACCAATGGTTATATCACGCTGGAATATCTGGAAGAAGTCGGTCCCCGCATCATCTCGCTCAAATTGAACGACCAGCCGGAGAATATTCTGGCGGTGCTTCCAGAGAATGTCATTGAAACCGGGATCGGCGACTATCACATCTGGGGTGGACATCGCATGTGGCACGCGCCGGAAGCAATGCCGCGCACGTATGTTCCAGACGACGGCGACATCCAGATCGAAGAAATCCCGCGCGGCGTGCGCCTCACCCAACCCGTGGAAGCCCTGACCGGCATTCAAAAGATCATGGAAATTGAGCTTTCCCCCGGTAAAGCCGAAGTAACCCTGCGCCATACCCTCATCAACAAAAACGTCTGGACGCTTACCTTTGCCCCCTGGAGCATCACTCAGCTCAATCTGGGCGGCATCGCTGTCATTCCCCAACCCACCGCCTCAGCCGAATCGTCAGGGCTATTGCCCAACCGTCAGGTCATTTTCTGGCCGTATTCAAGCTGGCAGGACCCCCGCTTCATCCCCACCGATGAATATCTTTTCCTGCGCGGTGATGCATGGGATCAGC
>JBDKTF010000343.1:0-3166 GCA_039680295.1 Anaerolineaceae bacterium | reverse complement strand
CGGATTGCAGAGCTTTCAAAACATTGCAAATCCATGCTGGTCGTGGAGATGAACGGCGGGCAGATGCTGCGAGATGTACAGATGGCGGTCAGTGAACGCATCCCGGTGGAATTTTACGGGCGCATGGGTGGTGTGATCCCCTTCCCCGATGAAATCTACGGCGAGATTCGACGTATGCTTAAAGAATCCCTGCCCATTGGCGGAGATCCGAGCGACCGCTGGTTGAAACGTATGACGGCGCAGAATTGAGCGAGGAAGGAAGAAAAAATGGATACTCAAATCCCTATGGAAACAGTCGTTTATAAACGTCCTGAATCGCTGACCGATACTCCTACTCACTACTGCCCGGGCTGCACGCATGGTGTGGCGCACCGCCTGGTTGCTGAAGTGCTGGATGAAATGGGTATGCGCGAAAATACCATTGGTGTAGGATGTGTTGGTTGTTCCGTGTTCTCCTATAACTACTTTAATTTCGACGCTGTGCAACCACCCCACGGACGCGCTCCGGCAATGGCGACCGGCGTAAAGAGGGTGTACCCTGACCGGCTTGTCTTCACTTATCAGGGTGACGGCGATCTGGCGTCGATCGGTATGGCGGAAATCGTCCATGCGGCAACCCGTGGCGAAAACATCAGCGTCATCTTCATCAATAATACCAACTATGGCATGACCGGTGGTCAAATGGCGCCTACCACTTTGCCAGGGCAGAAAACGACCTCCTCACCCCTTGGGCGCGATGTTGAGACCCAGGGATATCCGATCCGCACCGCAGAACTGATCGCCAAACTGGATGGGGCTGGTTATGTGGTTCGCCGCAGCCTGCAGGATCCCAAGAATATCCGTATGGCTAAGAAAGCCATTCGTACTGCATTTGAAGCACAGATGCACGGTTTAGGTTTCTCGATGGTGGAACTGCTCTCCATCTGCCCAACCAACTGGGGAATGACTCCGCAACAGAGTTTAAAATGGTTAGAAGAGAATATGGTACCCTATTACCCCCTTGGTGATTACAAGGTTGCGCCTGATGTTGCGGCATTGAAATTTTAAGGAGGAAAAGATCCCATGCAAACCGAAGTGATCTTCTCTGGTTTTGGTGGACAGGGTGTATTGTTCGCCGGGCAGATACTCTCTTATGCTGCCATGGACGCCGGCAAAGAGGTGACCTGGATTCCCTCTTATGGTCCAGAAATGCGCGGTGGCACTGCCAACTGTACCGTTACCGTCTCTGATGAAGAAATTGGCTCGCCAATGGTGCGTCATCCGCAAGCGGTGGTGGCGATGAACCTGCCCTCGCTGGATAAATACGAAAAACTGATCAAACCCGGTGGGTATCTGGTGGTGAACAGCTCTATTGTGGAAAAAGTTCCCACCCGCACAGATATTCATGTGGTTTTGATTCACGCCAACGAATTAGCAGAAGAACTGGGTGATAAACGTCTGTCGAACATGATCATGTTGGGCGCATTGATCGCGAATCTGAAAATCCTTGAGATTTCGGATCTGGAAAAGGCGCTGGAGGCACATCTTCCTGCCCGCAAACACAAGATGCTTCCATCGAACTACAAGGCACTGGAAAAGGGTGCGGAGTTCATCGCAGAACCCGTGCGATAATCTTCATCAATTCGTAGAGAAAAGACAGGCTCCAACACAGCCTGTCTTTTTATTCTCCACGTTCTGGATGGATCTCATTTGGTGAAACAGGCAACCACCCGCGCCAGTTCATTGGTCCAAACGCCGGGCATACGGCGAGAGAAAATCTCCACACAGCGTTGGTAATACCAGCGGGTTCCATCTGCGCCGCCTTTAAAACGATCGAATGCCTGTTCGTTCATCTGTTGGTAGACCATGCAGATATCTCTGGCGTTATGCAGTTTATCTGCCAGCGAGACGCGCAGCACATTCAACGGCGCCACTTCCAGATGCGCCAGGTAACTTTCCTTCCGTTCACGCCAGGGTGGCTTGGGATACTCCTCGCAATCTGAGCAGCCGTGGACGATTTCAGCTACCGCATCACCAAATTCTGCACGGATAAGGTTCAACACGGCTATTCCACCCTGATCTTCGACTGCATCGTGCAACAGGGCTGCGATGGCTTCGTCTTCACTGCCTCCCATCTCCAACACCAGCCCGCAAACCGAAAGGAGATGAGCGACATAAGGTACATCGCTGGATTTGCGCGCCTGCCGCGAATGCAGATCAAATGCCATGTGAAACGCTTTTTCAAAAAGGGGGGTTAGGGGCGGCACGAGATTTCCTTCCGAATGCAACCGCTAAAACGATGAATTGAGTATAACATGAACGGCGCTGCCTGTATCACTTGCAGCGCCGTTCAGTCATTCCCCCTATCCCTCGTAGAGAGATATCATGCCATCTCGGGTTCAGGCGATGATTTTACAATCTTCTGCGGAATTTGCATCATACGTTCCAAAAGATGGGCAAGCCTTGGGCGGTTATACCGCTGAACGATGATTGGGGCGATATTCAACACCGTGTCGTACAGGAACCAGAAAAACATCATTCCCGGAGGATTGAAGGTGAAAAGCGGCACGATGAAGAAAAATGTCACCCAGTGACACCATTCTGCGCGGCAGGTTTCAATAATCCAGCGTTCCAGGTTTTTGGGGTCTTTCGTGTCAACGTGGTCTTTGGAGAAGTCCTTTTGAAAAACCTTGCCGGCATCCCAGACGATTGGTTTCCAACTCTTGATTTTGAACCATTTTTGATAAATGGCGCCATTTTCCTCCCAGGGGCGCATTCGGAACATACGTCGACCGGGTTGAATAAAACGTTTGGGTAGGTGTGCCGAGAGAAACCCGATTCCACTTTGAATCACCAGCCAGTAGATTAGGTCAAAGATAAATAATTTGAAATTTGAAAGCTCATTAACATCCATATCAGTTTTTCCGTTCGCATGTTTCACTGATCGTACCTTAAAATAATGTGTGTGAGGGGAAAGTTCAGACAAAAGTTGGATGTCAATCCGCGCTTTATGTATCGCACGGTATACGAAAGAACGAAAAACAGCGGAAAACAGGAAATTACCCCAGAAGCATCTTTTTCAATGCCAGCGCGTTTGCGGGCGCATACCCTTCGAAAACGTTATTGAAAAAGATGTACACATGCCGGGCGCCTCGGAGAATCATGTCGCGTGCCAGACTGTTGATCT
>JBDKTF010000176.1:0-7721 GCA_039680295.1 Anaerolineaceae bacterium | reverse complement strand
CCAGTTGGGCGCCGTCTGACTGGTCGCAGGAAGATCTGGTCGAAAGGTTTTTAGACCGCTATATTCCTCTGGCAAATCTGGCGCTGCATGAAGGTCTGCTGGCGGTCCTTCCTCCCCTCGAACCGGGAGGCAGTTATTGGGATACCTCCGACCTGCGCACAGCGCTGCAGTCATTGGAACGCCGCGGACAGAAGGAAATCCTCGATCACATCGTCCTGTCTGCGTATGCCTGGAATTGCGACCATCCGCTGCATTGGGGCGCCGGCGGACCGGAACGCTGGGCAGGCGCGCATCCCTATTACACCCCCGAAGGCGAAGAGGATCAGTGCGGCTTTTACGTCTTCGACTGGTACCGCGCCATCAGCCGCGTCGTTTTGGATCGTTCGTGCCCCATGCTGATATTGGGAGCCGGTGGAACCAATCCCGCGCATCCAGACCCCGCCCCGTTGAATAAAACCAATCACGCCCAGGATGCCCTGACCATCGCTCAATTGATGGTGGGCGAAAAAACACAGGATCCGGATGATTCATCCCGCATGTTGGAACCGGTTCCTGCCCACGTGCTCGCCGCTTCGTATTATCTGCTGGCGGCAGACCAGAACGATCCCGTCCTGCCGCAGGCATGGTTCCAGGGCGATCACCAGGTGCTGCCCGTGGTTGAAATTTTGCGCCAGTGGACTGCCAATCGCAAAGCCAGTGAACCAGAAGAAACACTGGCAGCCGCCGCACACGCCAAAGCCGCCTTCCCCATCGCGCATTACCTGCTTCTGCCGGTGTACGAATGGGGCGTTGCCGATTGGCATCTTGAAATCATTCGTCCGTTTGTAAAGAAATACCAACCCACCATCGGCTTTTCTCTCGAAGAAGCCGCCTGCGCCCGCAAGGTGACCGTGGTTGGGGGGCTGCAGTCATTCAGTGAAGATGAACTGAACCACTTGCGGCAAAAAGGCTGTCAGGTCGAGCGAATCAGCGGTGATGGCACAGCTATTGCAACCCAATTGGCAGAGAGGTGAACTATGAACCTGAGTATGTCTTCCAACCCCATCCGACAAACCCCAATTTCCACCCGTCTCCCTGTATTAAAAGTCCTCGGACTGGGCGGCGGTGGCTGTAATGCGATCAACCGCATGATCGAATTGGGATTGAAAAATATCGAATTTATCGCTGCCAATACCGATCATCAGGCGTTGGGGCGCTGTCTGGCAACCAAAAAGGTTCACCTGGGTCCCAAAGTGACCCGCGGATTGGGCGCCGGGGGCAACCCAGCCATTGGTGAAGCGGCTGCCGAAGAAAGTTACCGCGAACTGGGCGAGGCGCTGGCAGGCGCAGATATGGTGTTTCTCACCGCAGGGATGGGTGGCGGCACCGGCACCGGAGCCATTTCGGTGGCGGCGCGTGTGGCGCGTTCCATCGGCGCCATCGTGGTGGCGGTGGTGACGACCCCCTTCTCCTTCGAAATGGGACGCCGCAGCCGCAACGCCCAGGAAGGATTGGCGAAACTGCGCCCCTTCACCGATACCCTGATCACCGTCCCGAATGACCGCCTGCTGTACGTCGCCCCGCGTGATCTCTCCCTCGACCTGACCTTCCGTCTGGCGGATGATGTACTGCGCCAGGGCATCCAGGGCATCACTGAGCTGGTCACCGAACCCGGGTTGATCAACGTCGATTTTGCCCACGTTCGCCGGTTGATGCAAATGGGCGGCGGGTCCATCATGTCCATCGGTTATGGACAGGGCGAAGACAAGGCGCGCAAAGCCATCGAACAGGCGCTGCACCACCCCCTGCTCGAATCGATCTGCATGAGCAATGCACAGGGGATCATTGCCAACTTCACCGGAGGTTCTGACCTCACCTTCCTGGAAGTGGTGGATGCGCTGAATTTCTTGCAGGACGAAAGCGCCAACCAGGCTGAAATCATCCCCGGTGTCATCAATAACGAAAACATGCAGGACCGCACCCAGGTCATCCTGATCATCACCGGTTTGGGCGGCACCCCCATCGACCAGGCCATTACAGGCGCCGAAAACAGCATTGAAAAGAAACCGGCGGTTGCTGCTCCTGTTGCGTCTGAAATCCAGCCGGTTGCTGCCGCTGCGCAGGCAAAAACCGCCGCCCCGGCGGAGGTTCCCGCCATGGAGCTGGATACCAATCCCGCAACCAACCTGGATCTGCCTGCGTTTATGCGCCGCCGCGTACGCTACGCCAGCTAAACGGAACATACCATGGAAGCGCGATTGCTTGAATCCATCTGCCGCCAGATCTACCGCCAGTTCCCCGAAGTGGCGGGCAGCAAACCAAAAATCACTCCGCAGGACTCGACCCACACGCTGCTGATCTTTTCGGGTAAAGCCGCTGCGGCAGATGGAAAAACGATTTCCCGTGTGGTACGGGTGGTGGTCAATGAAAAGGGAAAAATCCTCAAAACCACCACCTCCCGCTGACCGGCGACCCATGATGTGAGAATCTATGATTAAACGTTTTTTCAAACGACTGGAGCTGCTGTTTTGGGATTGGATCACCCCCCGCATGAGCGAATCTGCGGGGGTTCGCCGGTTTGTGCAGCAGGTCTATACGCTGACGCATGACGCCTCCATGTCGATCCTTTTCTTATCCGTTCTGGCAGCCGCCATCGTCGGTTTGCTTTTGGGTTGGATCATCGGATTATTGGGCGTCCACATCTGGTAAAACTTATGGAAGAACCGCAAACCCCAACATTGTTCTCCAAAAAGAACCGCACCGCCACGCTGATCCTGTCGTTGGCGGCGTTCGTCCTTTGCCTGGTGATGGGCATTCAGGCGGGCAGCACCCTGCACCGTTCCACCGCCGCTCAACCCGCAGCCGGGGCGATGTCCCCATCCGCAAATGACGAACAGCGCACATTCATTCTTGCCCTGACGGATGGTCTCGAAAATCCCAGCCCCGAATTGAAAGCCATCTGGCTGGTGATCTACAGACCTGGAACGCCCTACGTATCTCTGGTGCCGGTTTATCCCGGCGCGCCTCGTCTGCTGGGAGAACCCGATTACGACCGTCATTTCGCCCTCGACGAGCAGCGCAACCTCGATTCGTCATTTACCGATCTATTGCAAAAACAGGGGATCGTCTGGAATGGGGTCATTTTGCTGGATCAGGCTGGTCTGGATACCCTCCTGTCAGATCGCAATCCAGACGCGGCTGCGCCGTCGGGTGAAGATTCAGAGCGTATCCAGAACCTGTGCTCACAAATGCCAGCGCTGCTCTCCAGCCCCCATTGGGCGCAGACGTTCTCCAGCCTCATGCCCCAACACCTGCACTCTGACCTGGCTTTTGAAACCATCGTCACCGATTGGCAGTCGCTGAACGACCCCAACGCCTCCCTTTCCTGCGATATCACCAAGCCGTAAATAGCCTTTAATTAATAGCCACGCACCCAGGATATACTCCCGGGTGCGTGGAACTGCTGTTTCAGAAGTCCAGATCCTTTTACTGCATCGGACTGGCTTCCAACGTTACTGCTACAGAGAGCTTCTCACCTCCACGCAGCAAACTGAGGGTGATTTGCTGCCCAGGTTTCATCTCCTGAATGGCAGAACGCAATGTTTCCATGGTTTCAACAGCTTTGCCGTCGATTGCAGTGACCACATCACCACCGATCAGCACCGTTTCTCCGTTGATAATGGCGGGCTTATAACTGCCCTGGATGCCTGCCTGATCGGCGGGGCTGCCCTGCTGCACCTGCTCCACCAGCACACCCTTCAGATCGGTTGAAAGATTCATTGCGCTGGCGATATCACCGGTCATCGTCACACCCTGAATGCCCAGATACGCCGCGCCGGTCGAGGCTTGCGCCTGTTCCGTGGCGCTGGCGGTTGCAGTCTCTGATGGACGTACCTGCAGGGTCGCTTCCAACTGCATTTCTTTACCGTCACGCAGGATACCCAGCGTCACCTTGTCGCCGACCTTGGTGCTGCCCAGCAGATAACCCACCAGGTCGTCAAACACATTCACCGGTTCTTTGTTGATCGAAACGATCACATCACCGCCAACTGCCACCTGCGAACCAGAGATGGTCACCTGCTTGTCACTGCCGCGCAGTCCGGCTTTATCCGATGGACCACCCGAGGTAACCGTTTCCACCAGCACACCCTGCTGATTGGAATCCAGATTCATTTCCTTCGCCAGATCAGGGGTAAGCGACAGACCGCTCAATCCAAGCCAGGGATATTCATAGGCGCCCTGTTTAATTAAAGCGGGAACCACTTTTTCCACAATCGAGGACGGGATGACAAAGCCGATACCGGCGTGGGAGTTGGTGGTCGATTCGATGGCAGAAGTTACACCGATCACCTCACCCTGATCATTGACCAGTACACCGCCCGAGTTACCGGGGTTGATGGCTGCATCGGTCTGGATGATATCCGGAATGGTATACGACGCCTGCGAAGAGGAATTGGTTGAATCCACCGGAAGCGAACGATCCAACGCGCTGATGAAGCCTACGGTTTGCGTGCCCGCCAGACCGAACGGATTGCCGATGGCGATAGCCAGTTGTCCGACCTTCACCTGCGTGGAATCACCCATTGTGACCGGAGACAGCTTGAGATTGGATGGATCCACCTGAATGACCGCCAGATCGCTGTTGCGATCCGCCGCCACCACCTTGGCGGATGCTGTGGTTCCATCCGCGAATTTCACCGTTACTGTATCCGCACCGTCGATCACGTGATTATTCGTGACGATATGCCCTTCCGTATCCCAGACAAAACCAGACCCAAGCGCTTCTTCCACCTGCGATTGACTCTGGTCAGGTATGTTGCCGAAAGGCGTCACCCGTACCCCGGTGGTGGTCTTCTGCACGGTGATGTTGACAACCGATGGACCCACCTGCTGGTAAATTGATTCGAGGGTGCCTTGTAACGATCCCACCACGTCTGATTGCATGATGGGTGACGATGTTTGTTCTTTCGCGGTCTCGGTTGCCTGCGCAGCAGGCGCTGTAGCGGCTTGTGCTGCTCCGGCGGCTTGCGCCGCGGGTTGAGCACTGCCGCTGCACGCAGCCAGAATCATTGTGCCGGCAATCAAGATGGATAAAAGTATGGAGCGACTTTTCATAAATAAGCCTCCTTGTTTCCTGCGAACAGGATAACACGGAGGTTTATCTGTGTCTTTATGATACGATTTCGTTCAGCTTAAGGAATGCTTAAGGCATTCGAAGGTGAGATCGGAATTCGCAGTGTGAAGGTGCTGCCCTGCCCCGGCTGACTTTCCAGCGTCAATTCGCCGCCGTGCGCCTGCGCCAACTCCTGCGCGATGGTCAATCCCAATCCCATGCCGTCAGAAAATCGTTTGGCTGCCTTGCCGCGAAAGAACGGTTTGAACACTTTTCCCTGCTCATCACTCTCGATCCCCGGTCCGCTGTCGCTTACCTTCAGCGCAAGCGATTTGCCATCCTCCACGCCCGCGCCGACCCGTACGACCCGCCCGCCGGGGGTGTACCGTACCGCATTGCTCACCAGATTGCCCAATGCCTGCGCCATGCGGTCGGGGTCCATCTGCACGGCAGGCAAATCAGCAGGAATATCCACCTGCCAATCCACCCCTTTTTCCTGCGCCGCTTTCTCCCAGGTCGCCAGCGTACGGTGCATCCATGCTGACACATCCACGCTCTGATAAGAGAGTTCCAGCGTTCCCACCACCTGATCATGCAGCCGGGCGAGATCATCCAGCAGCAATTTTAACCGCGACAGTTCATCGCTGATTCCGCTCAGAAGTTCACGGCGCAGTTGCACATCTTCATCGGCGCCGCTGCGCAGCGCGGTCACAGCCGATTGCATGGCGCCCAGGGGGCGTCCCAGTTCGTGAACCAGGTTCGCCAGCAGGCGGCTGCGGTTTTCCTCCAGCGTGTGCAGTTTATCCTGAAGCGTATTGAAAGCCCGCGCCAGCATTCGCACCTCTTCTGGACCGCTTTCTGGAACCGACTGTCCCCCGCCGCCGTTCGCCAACCGGTTGACCGCCTCGGTCGTACGCCGCAACGGACGTTCCACACTGGAAGCCAGAAGCCAACCCAATACCACCCCCAATAGCAGACCCCCTCCCAGCACCGCCAGGCTTAATGTGCGCAATTGCTCCGAACGCGCCGAAATCCCCGCGAAGGGATTATTCATGCGCACAAACCCCCCCAACTGGTTACTCCCCGTGATGACCGGCACCACCACATCTTCCACTGTGGTGTGGCTGTAATTCACCTGGGTACGGGTATCGCCCGCCAGCAGACGCCCCAGACCCGGCGAATTCACTTTCTGTCCAATTTTGTCTGCGTCCGTTGGATCTGAAGAGGATAGGATGCGCCCTTCCGTGTCCAACAACTGCACCTGCGCCGTCAGACCCGGACTGACGCGTGAGACAAACGCCTGCGCCCGCGAAGCATCCACCCAGATTTCTGTATAATCACCGGCAATGTTCGCCACCAGCACCGCCTGCCGGGTCAATTCGGTGGCGATATTCGATAAAAGCACCTGCGTTTCCACCAGATAGACCAGCACCGCCACAATCACCGGCAGAATCATCAAAACAGGGATGATATGACTGAACACCAGACGGCTGCGTAATGATTTCACAGCATCCTCTCCTCATTCGCCACCAGTTTATACCCTATGCCGCGCACGGTCAGAATGCGTTTGGGATGATTGGGATCCTCTTCAAGTTTTTCCCGCAGCCAGCGAATATGCACGTACACCACCTGCGGCTGCCCGGAAAACTCAGCCCCCCATACCCGTGACAGCAAATCATCGGTGGTGATCACGGTGCCTTCCTCCCGAACCAGCGCGGTCAGCAAATCAAACTCGCGCGGAGAAAGATCCAGGGTGCGCCCCGCCTGTGTTGCCGTATGCGCCGCCGGATTGATCACCAGATCACCCGAAACAAGCACCGCCTGGGCAGGCAGCACCGTCGCCGCAGCAGCGGAAGACCGCCTTAACACCACTTTGATGCGCGCCAGCAGCACATCCAGGTCGAAGGGTTTGGTTACATAATCTTCCGCGCCTAATTCGAGCCCCAGCACCTCATCCAGCTCACGGCGGCGCGCGGTCAGCAAAATCACCGGCACACCCAGAGGATCGCGGATCTGTTTGAGGGCATCCAGCCCGTCCATCTCGGGCAGCCCGATATCCAGAATCACCAGATCGGGGCGCGATTGCCCGATCATCGCCAGCGCGTCTTCCGCCGTGGCTGCGGTCTGGGTGGCGTACCCTGCCTGATTGAGGTTAAACGCCAGACTGCGCCGCAGCAGTGCATCATCATCCACCAACAGGATCGTTTTAGGCATCCATTTTTCTCCATCGAAGAGTTCATTAAGATTATACCCACCGAACCTGTCCCTGCTTCATAGGTTAAAGAAATCTAATCTATACACATTTTCATTGATCTGAAATGCATTATTCCTGTTATACACTTGTAAGGATACAACTGATATAATTGAAGCGATCGTCAAACATTTGTTTTTTACAGGAGAAGAAACATGAAGAAACAAGCCCTATGGGTTACGATCGTCTTAAGCTTGATGCTGCTCTCTGCTTGCGCTCAAGCCACCCCGGTTGCCACTCAGGCGCCTGCCGCGACCGAAGCCCCCGCCGCCACGGAAGCCCCCGTGGAAACCGCAGCCGCCGCCAATGGCGAAATCATTCTCGCCACCACCACCTCCACCCAGGATTCGGGTCTTCTTGATGTGCTGATCCCCGATT
>JBDKTF010000345.1:0-3000 GCA_039680295.1 Anaerolineaceae bacterium | reverse complement strand
CCGGGTTCTTCAAAAAAGGCTGCAGGCTGTCGTATCCCAGGTAGGGGCTGAGCGTGATCGCGTCGGCGCCGAGCGTCTCAAACGCCGACCGGGCGTACGCCTCTGCGGTGGAGGCGATATCGCCGCGCTTGGCGTCCAGAATGACCGGAATGTCTTCCGGCACGGCATCGATCACCTCTTTCAGCGCCTGCCAGCCTGCCGGTCCCAGCGCCTCAAAGAAGGCGGCATTGGGTTTGTACGCGACCGCCAGATCTGCGGTGGTTTCGATCAGACGCAAGCAGAAATCGCGAGCCGCTTCCGCAGTCGGCGCGGGCAGATCCACCGGATGCGGGTCCAGTCCAATACAGATCAACGACTGCGCCGTCCGGGCGCGTTCTTCGAGTTTTGTGAAAAAGCCTGCCATACCATTCCTCTTCTCTTGCGAATTCTGAATGGATCATTCCATCGCGAGCCCCGGCGTACACATTGGGGCTCGCGAACTCGTTTCTACCGAATTATGCCTTGCCCAACACCATCGCCAGCAGCGCCATACGCGTGTACAGACCGTATTCCATCTGGCGGAAATACGCCGCCCGCGGATCGTCGTCCACTTCCATGCTGATTTCGCCCACGCGGGGCAGCGGGTGCATCACGATCATCTCGTCTTTGGCGCGGCTCATCGTTTCGGGGGTGATCACAAAGGCGTTCTTCACGCTCTCGTACACCTCGGGATCCTCGAAGCGTTCCTTCTGCACGCGGGTGACGTACAGCACGTCGCTTTCGCCGATCACCGGGTCGAGCGAGGTGTATTCCGCCTGCGGCACACCCTTTTCGTTCAATTCATCGATGATTTGAGCGGGCATGCGCAGAATTTCAGGCGAGACGTAGTTCAATTTGACATTGTACAGCGAGAGCAGGCGCGAGAGTGAATGCACGGTGCGCCCGTTCTTCATGTCGCCCACCATCGTCACGGTCAGCCCGTCGATGTGCTTGAGCTCTTCCACGATGGTGAACAGGTCGAGCAGCGCCTGGGTGGGATGTTCGCCCACACCGTCGCCCGCGTTGATGATCGGTTTGCGCGCGTACTTCGCCGCCAACGCCGCCGAGCCAACTTCGGGGTGGCGCAGCACGATCACATCGGCGTACGATTCGAGGGTGCGCACCGTGTCGGGCAAGGATTCGCCCTTCGTCACCGAGGAGTATTTCACTTCGTTGATCGGGATCACGCTGCCGCCCAGCCGTTCCATGGCGGAGGTGAAGGAGGAGGAGGTACGGGTGGAGGGTTCGTAGAAGAGGCTCGCCAGGATTTTGCCTTTGAGCAGATCGAAGGAGCCCACGCGGCGGACCATCTCTGCCATTTCGTGCGCCACGCCGAAGATGTTGGTCAGATCATCGCGGCTGAACTGCTTGACCGAGAGCACGTCCTTGCCGTAGAAGTGAGATCCCTGCATATCGCCGAAGGGCAGATGCGGGTTCGATTGACGAATGGGGGGAATATGGTTTGCCATTTTATTTGTCTCCTGTTCAAAAATAGAAGGATCGAATGAAATTGATTAGACGGGGTGCTCATCCGTGCAGCGCACGTCCCGTCCAAAACCCGGAGCAGCCAGCACCTGACCGTCCGCGTAAACGATTGAACCGCGCAGCGAGACGCGCTTCACCCTGCCGCGCACCGGCATGCCTTCGAAAGGCGTCCAGCCGCAGCGCGTGAAGGTCCCTTCCGCGCGAAGTTCCCATGCTTCATTGGGGTCGATTTCGACCCACGTTTCGGGCTGCTCGGGCAGGTGGAAGATGCGGCGCGGGTTGGTGACCATGCGCGCCAGCAGATCGTCCATCGTCAGCCGCCCTTCGGATACCGCGGTGAGGAAGAGCGGAAGCGCCGTTTCCAGCCCGGGGAAGCCGGGCGGGGGCGTTTCGCTGTCCTTTTCCGCCAGCGTGTGCGGCGCGTGATCGGTGGCAAAGCAGTCGATCACGTCCAGATTGTCCCACAGCGCCTGCCGGTCGGCGCGGGTGTTCAGCACCGGGCGCACCTCGCCCCGCCCCGCTCCAATGCACAGCAGGTCGTCTTCGCACAGGAAGAGGTGGTGGGGCGTCACCTCGCAGGTGATCTTCAGCCCGCGTTCCTTGGCGGCGCGGATCAGCATAATCTCTTCGCGGGTGGATACGTGCGCCAGATGCAGCGGGCGGTCGTAGATCGCCGCGAGCAGCATCACCGCCGCCAGCGTGCGCCCCTCGCAATGCGCCACGATCGGCATGGAGCGGTTCCAGGCGGCGAAGTGCGCCTGCCAGTCGGTCATGCTGTCGAGCCGCAGGGGACCAAAGGTCTGGTCGAGGTACATCTTCAGCCCCGCGGCGCGCTGCGCCAGTTCCGCCGCGGCTTCTACATTATCCGCTCCGGCGCCCAGGTATTGGGCGTAGTCGCAGCGCGCTTTGGCGCGCGCCGCGTCCAGCGCGGTTTGCAGAGAGGGGGCGTCCACCACGGGCGGACGGGTATTGGGCATCGCCAGCACCAGGGTAAAACCACCCGCCAGCGCCGCGCAGGTGCCGGTGTCCCAGTCTTCCTTGTGGGCGCCGCCCGGCTCGCGCATGTGCACGTGCGGGTCGATCAGTCCGGGGATTCTCATTGGTCACCTCCCAGCCGGTTCGGGGCAAAAAAAGAGAGCCTTGAGAGGCTCTCTGAAAATGGAAACGGAAAAAGGTTTTTTTGGAGGGATGAATCCGCCGCTTGGACTAAAAAAACGCCCGCAGGAACACTTGTTCCCGGGCGTTGATGTGTCGTATTTCGGAAGTCCAGCCGTGCATTCATATCGGGACGATTCTATCCATTATTTGAGATCTGTCAAGGGGTTTGCCCCTCCTGTCATACGGACATCCTCTCCATTTTCTATGAAAATGGGGAGGAAAGAGACAGGTTGTTTCAGAAAAATAATTCAACCTCAAACAACCTCCTTTTTCAACGTGACGGGCAAAAACGATCCACGGATGTGCGCGGATGAAACAGATGAGATAAAAGCGGGACAA
>JBDKTF010000514.1:0-4792 GCA_039680295.1 Anaerolineaceae bacterium | reverse complement strand
AGACGTGACGACCGATTCAATCGTTCCTCAAGACGCCGTGATGAAAGGGCAGATCATTGCCAAGCAATCCGGTGTTGTTGCCGGTCTGGATGTGGCGCGGTGCGTCTATCAGATGCTGGATTCGCGTGTTGAGGTCGAGACCTGCGTCGAGGAAGGCGCTCGGGTGGAAAACCGGCAGCTGCTTGCCCGCGTAACGGGTCCAGCCCGGGCTTTGTTGACCGGCGAGCGAACGGCGCTTAATTACCTGGGACGTATGTCGGGCATTGCCACCCTGACCCACCAGTTTGCCGTAGCGGTCGCTGGAACGCGCGCGGTGATTCTGGATACCCGCAAGACCGTTCCGGGGATGCGCACCCTCGATAAACTGGCGGTCCGGCGCGGTGGGGGTCAAAACCACCGCACGGGGCTGTATGATATGGTCTTGATCAAAGACAACCATATCGATTTCGCCGGTTCATTGGAAGAAGCGGTGCGTCGGGCGCGGCCGGCTGCACGTCATCTGGAGATCGAAGTGGAAACGCGCACGCTGGATGATGTTTCACGGGCGCTTAAATTGAGAGTGGAGCGGATTTTATTGGATAACATGTCCATCGAAACGATGCGTCAGGCGGTTGAAATGAATGCCGGTCAGGCGAAACTGGAAGCCTCTGGCAACGTGACCCTTGCCAATGTGCGCCAGGTGGCGGAAACCGGAGTGGATTTCATCTCGATTGGGGCGCTGACCCATTCCGTGATCGTGTTCGATGTGAGTTTCTTATATCTGGATTGAGAGGTCGAAATGACAGTCGATGAGATGTACCAGAATCTGAAAGCGATGCTTGCTGACGTGGTCCCCGACGTGGAACTGCGCTATAAAGCTGAAATTGCTGTCCAGATCAACCAGCTTAAAAAGGAAAGAAACGCTGTGATTCTCGGGCACAATTACATGGAACCGGTTTTATACCATTCCGTGGCGGATATCAAAGGTGATTCACTGGAACTGAGCCGCAGAGCCGCCTCGACGGACAAGGATGTGATTGTATTTTGCGGCGTGAAATTCATGGCGGAGACGGCGAAAATCCTGAACCCGGGGAAAACAGTGCTTCTGCCTGCGGACGCCGGTTGTTCATTGGCTGCCAGCATTACCGCCGCGGATGTCCGCGCGCTCAAGGCGCGCTACCCCGGCGTGCCTGTCGTCACGTATGTGAACACGTATGCCGATGTGAAAGCCGAGTCAGATATTTGCTGCACCTCGGGGAACGCTGTGGAAGTGGTTCAATCGCTGCATGCAGACACCATCATTTTCCTGCCAGATGAATATCTGGCGCGGAATGTTGCCAATGAAACCGGCAAGCACATCATCTTCCCCACCCTTCAGACTTCCGCTCCAACAGCGGAGAATGAACTGGATTATCAAATGATCGGCTGGCGCGGACGCTGCGAGGTCCACGAAAAATATACCGTTGAAGACATCCAGAATATTCGTGCCCAGTTTCCGGATGTTCTCATTCTGACCCATCCCGAATGCAGTCCCGAAGTCGTGGCGGCGTCAGATTTTTCAGGCAGCACGAAAGCGATGATCAAATACATCGAAGATACCGCTGCACCGCAGTATTTGCTTCTGACCGAGTGCTCAATGGGTGACAATATCGCTGCGGCAAACCCCGAAAAGAACATCCTCAGGATGTGCACCGTGCGCTGCCCGCACATGAACATGATCACCATGGAAGCGACTCTCGACTCATTGAAATACAATCAGATCGAGATCCACGTTCCCGAGGAAATTCGCAGACGCGCCGCCCGCGCCGTGGAACGCATGATTGCGATTGGCTAAGGAGATCGAAGAATGGATCAAACGGATGTTGTCATTATTGGCAGCGGCATTGCAGGCGCTGCGGCGGCGCTCAGACTGGCGCGCGACCCCTCGCGAAAGATTCTGGTGATCACCCGTGATCCCGACCCATGCGAATCGAACTCACGCTATGCGCAGGGAGGCATTATCGGTCGCGGTCATGACGATAATGCCGATTTGCTGGTCAAGGATATTCTGGCTGCCGGGGCGGGAGCGAGTCTGCCGAAAGCTGCCCGTATTCTGGCGGAGGAAGGTCCGGCGCTGGTTCGGGAAGTGCTGGAAGATCAGGCAGGCGTTCGTTTTGACAGCCAGCCGGGCGGCGAGCCTGAATTTGGTCGCGAAGCTGCCCATTCGCGTCGGCGGATTCTCCATGTGGGCGATGGCACCGGTAAAGCCATCATCAACGGTCTGGTGGAGACGATGCGCCAGCGCCCGAACATCACCATCCTCCCGAATACGACCGCAGTCGATTTGATCACTTCGCCGCATCATACGCGCGATCCCCTGGCAATTTATGAACCGGTTGCCTGTCATGGCGTTTATGCGTTTGATCGCAATGCGCACACCATTCACCGCTATATCGCCGACGCGACCATTCTAGCCACCGGCGGGCTGGGACGCATCTTCCGCAATACCACCAATCCGATCGGAGCGCGCGGCGATGGACTTGCCATGGCGCACCGGGCGGGCGCGCGCATCGTCAATGCCGAGTACGTTCAGTTTCACCCCACCACCCTGGCGGTGCCGGGGGCGGAAGGGTTCCTGATCAGCGAAGCGGTTCGCGGCGAGGGGGGCATTCTGCTCAACCCGGATGGGCGCGCGTTCATGGCGGATTATTCGCCGCAGTGGAAAGATCTGGCGCCGCGCGATGTGGTTTCCCGTGCCATTCACCACCAGATGGAAACCTACGGTTACTCGCACGTTTTGCTGGATATTGCCACCCGTCTGGATGCCAGCACCATCCGCAGCCGGTTCCCGAACATTTACGCCAGATGTATGCAGGTTGGCATCGACATCACCACGGAGCCCATTCCGGTTATCCCCGGGGCGCATTATTTTTGCGGCGGTGTTCTGGTGGATGAGTGGGGCAGAACGAATGTCGATAACCTGTACGCGGTCGGCGAGGTCAGTTGCACGGGGCTGCACGGCGCCAATCGTCTCGCTTCGACCTCGCTGCTCGAAGGGTTGGTCTGGGGAGATCGCGCGGCGCGGAATATCGCAGACCGTCTGGAGCAGCAGCCGCCTCAAAACCTTCCATGGCGCGATATCGTGCCTTCATGGGATGAGAGCGGACTGGTGGCAGATCCCGACTCGTTCCTGATCCAGGGCGATATGCAGACCATTCAAAACATCATGTGGCATTATGCGGGTCTGGCGCGGAATGACGGGCGTCTGCTGCGCGCCATCCGCGAGCTGCGCCACATGTGGAACGAGATCGAGACCTTCTACCGGTCCACGAAACTGAGTGATGGGCTGATCGGGCTGCGCAATTCCATCGAAGTGTCTTTGATCGTTGCGCAGTCTGCGCTTCACAACCGCCAGAGCCGCGGCTGCCATTACCGCGAAGATTCGGTGGATCAGGAAGGCGACCGGCTGATCTAAATCATTTTGTAACGTAAAATAAAAACGGGGTCGACGGCATGTACGTCGACCCGTTTTGTGTGTTAAGAGTGGATCCACGAGGAGAGGAGGCTCTCTTCGCTTTTTCTTTTATGCACTCAGAAAGACATGCTGCGCGGCTGCCACGCCAGCGCCGGGCCCGAACTTGTATCCGCAGGCAGTCAGCGCGGTTTCGACGGCGCCCAGTGTAGCCAGCGCGTCACCCTGATTGACGCTGCCCATGTGCCCGATGCGGAAATATTCGTTCTTGATTGCGGCATGTAACCCGCCTGCAAACGTGACCCCCGCTTTGCCAGCCTGCGCCAGCAGATCAGCGCCGCTCACGCCAGCCGGGAAACGCGGCGCGGTCATCGTATGTGCGGCAATCTCGTCGCTGAGGGGCACCTGTCCCATCCCCAGTGCCTCGATCCCTGCCTTGATGGCGCGGCTGATGCGCACATGCCGGGCAAAACGCGTTTCAAGACCCTCATTGAGGATCTGTCTCAGGCTGACGTTGAGCGCAAACACCAGATTGACCGCCGGTGTGCCGAAATAAGCAGTCTTGCGCGCTTCATAGGCTTGCATGACGGACAGCCAGTTGTTCCAATCGGCGTAGTAACTGCCCACGGGTGTTTTGCGTGCCTTGAGCGCAGCCAGCGCGCGCGGTCCAGCCACCAACAACGCCAGACCCGGGGGAACGCCAACCGCCTTCTGCGAAGCAGTGAACGCAACATCCACGCCCCATTCGCTCATCCGCAGATCTTCACCCGCTACCGAGCAAACCCCATCAACGATCACCAGCGCACCGTATCGCTGTCCAAGCGCAGCCAACCCTTTTACATCCGCCAGTACGCCGGTCGACGTATCTACATGGGTAACGGTCATCACCTTGTAGTGTTTGCTCTTCAACGCTTCTTCGACCTCGCCCAGCGATGGGTGACCACCGGGCAGAGCTTTGAGATGGGTCACCTGTGCGCCGTAGCGTTCCAGAATGACGCCGATGCGGTCGCCGAAGTAACCGGTGTTGACCACCAACGCAGAATCGCCGGGTTCCACCAGATTCGCGCAGGCTGTGTCCATGCCCAACGTACCGGTGCCAGCCAGCACAAAAGGCTGCCCATCAGGGCATTGGAAAAGCGTGCGGGTATCTTCCAGCGCCTGACCAAATGCCTCGATAAAGTTGGGGGCAAGGTGGCTGGTGGTTGGTGCGCCCATGGCAGAAAGAACGGCAGGCTCAAATTCAATCGGTCCGGGGATCATAAGCAGGGTGCGGTTTTTCATAGGCTGCTTCCTTAAAATAATGGATGCGTGTTCCTGGGAATAGGTCGAATTAAGGGGCGCAGGGGTGATCTGGGATGACGG
>JBDKTF010000513.1:0-1921 GCA_039680295.1 Anaerolineaceae bacterium | reverse complement strand
TTCTGCCACGCCTTTCTTCGCCGTATACGTGCAGCGCGAATTTCGGGGTCCTCAGGAATGGGTGGGAATTTATCTGGCGGTATTGATGGGCTCCAATTTGATTTCCAACCTGGTGCTGGGGCGGTTGTCACGCCTGGTGGACAACCAGCGGGTGATGCAGGTGGCTGCCGGGGCGGGAACGCTGATGTCGGTAGGGGTGGTACTGCTGGCGGTGTTTGGAAAAGCCTGGGGAATTTCGTCCCAGGCGGCATCCATTTGTCTGCTGCCGGTCTTTTTCCTGTCGGGTGTGCGCGGAACGGGTTTTGGGGTCTCATCGCCCAGCCTGATGATGAATATTGCTCCGGATGAAGACCGGACGCTTGTCATCGGGTTAACGCAAACTCTGTTGGGTGTGGTGCTGCTGCTGACCAGTCTGGGCGGAGTGGTCTACGATGTGTTTGGTTTCCTGACGCTGGCGGTCATCACATTGGGCGCGCATCTGGGGGCGTGGATTATGGTTCATCGTCTGGTGGATATTGGCGCGCGCTGATCTTTGGATGACTTGGCACGGTTTTCCCCAATCGTTATAATGTTAATCAATCCGTCTGGCGGAAATTGAAAGACGTTCTATCCGCGGCACCAACGCAAGATCTGGCGGATAGGGACTTCATGTTGCAGGTATTGGAGGAATTATGTACGATCAATTCAGTGAAGACTACGATCGTTTTGTCAATTGGAAGGCGCGGTTGGAATTTGAAATGCCTTTCCTTACCCAACAACTGGACAGTCTGGAAGCTCAGGCGCCCTTGCGTGTATTGGATGCTGCCTGCGGCACCGGGATGCACGCCATCGAACTGACCCGGCGTGGGTACCATGCTGTGGGCGCAGATCTGTTTCCTGAGATGATCGACCGGGCGCAGGCAAACGCCGCTGCCGCCGGTGTGAATACACTCTTTTTCCCCGCAGGTTTTGGCGACCTGGCGCGCACCTTTCTGCAGGAACATCTGCTGCCGTTCGATGCGGTTATTTGCCTGGGTAATTCGCTTCCGCATATCCTTTCCACCCGGGGATTGATCGATGCGCTGGCGGATTTTGCCGCCTGTTTGCGCCCCGGCGGGCTGCTTTTGATGCAAAATCGCAACTTCGATGCAGTGCTGGCAGCGCGCGAGCGGTGGATGGCTCCGCAGTCGTACCGCGAGGGTAATCGGGAGTGGGTCTTCCTGCGCTCATACGATTATGAATTGGATGGACAAATAGCATTCAATATCCTTACCTTGCAGCGGGATGGCACCAATGTTTGGCAGCAGCGGGTAACCAGCACCCACCTGCGCCCGCTCGCGCAGACAGATCTGGGCGGGGCACTGGCGACTGCCGGTTTCGAGCGCGTACGCTATTATGGCGGCATGGATGGATCTCCGTTTGATATCGAGAAGAGTGGCGATCTGGTGGTTACAGCGCGTCGCGCCGGTGGCTGAAGGGAACGGGAACCAGAAAATTGGGCTGAAGTTGTATCTGAAAGTCGTTCCATTGAAGCTATAATCACGGACGATGAAGCAGAAAATATCAACCATTTGGCATAAATACGGAATAAAAATACCGGTGCGGCGATGGTTCGATGCCGCCCGGTTATCTGAATCGGTGGTGATCGGCGCGGCAGCGATGGTTGTAGGGTTGTCCACGGGCGTGGGGGTATGGCTGTTTAAGCAGCTGATTTCACTGACACATCAATTCATGTTCGGTACCCTGGATCATATCCTTGCGCCGCTTGGAAAAGCTTCGGTGATGCTGCTGCCCGTCCTGGGTGGCGTGGTGGTTGGGCTGATGTCGCATTTCTTGATTGGCAAAGAGCGCTACCACGGTTTGCCGGGGATTATCGAAGCGGTGGCATTGGGCGGTGGACGGCTGCCGATTGCTAAAATGCCGGTGCGGGTCACTGCGGCAG
>JBDKTF010000145.1:0-5981 GCA_039680295.1 Anaerolineaceae bacterium | reverse complement strand
GCGGGCACAAAAGGAAAAGGATCGGTTTCTTCGCTGTGCGCCAGCGCGCTGCGCGCGCAGGGGTATCAGGTGGGATTGTATACATCGCCGCATTTACAGGACTACGCCGAGCGGATTCAGATCAACGGCGTCGATATTCCACACGGTGAAATGGCTGCATTGGTGGAAGAGATTAAACCCTATGTAGCGAAAATCGAACAACTGACCACCTTTGAGATCACCACTGCCCTGGGCTTTTTGTACTTTGCCCGCCAGCAGGTGGATGTAGCGGTGGTCGAAGTGGGGCTGGGGGGCAGATTGGACGCGACCAACGTCATCTCACCGCTGGTTTCGGTGATCACGTCGCTTTCATACGATCACATGGCGGTGCTGGGCAATTCGCTGGGGCAGATCGCCACCGAAAAAGCGGGCATCGTTAAACCCGGCAGACCCGTGGTGAGCTCCCCGCAAAAAGAGGAAGCGCTCGAAGTGATCGAGAAGATAGCCACCGAGCGCGGCTCTGAATTGACGTTGGTAGGCAGAGACATTTTCTATGCGCCCTGGTCACATTCTCTGGATGGACAGACCATGCTGGTCTGGCAGCCGGAGGAACAGCCGCAGGTGGATGCGCTGATCGAAACGGGTGAGACGGTTGAAAACTGGGAACCTGAGCGTCTGACCCTGCCGCTGCTGGGTTATCACCAGGTGGTCAATGCTGCCACGGCGTATGCCGCGCTGCAGGCTGCCCGCAAACAGGGAATGAAGATCGATGATGCTGCCATTCGAAAGGGGTTCAGCGAGGTTTCATGGCAGTGCCGCTTTGAAATCTTGAGCCGGGATCCGTTGGTCATTCTGGATTCAGCGCATAACCGCGATTCGGCGATGAAGCTGCGTCTGGCATTGGATGACTATTTACCGGATCAATCGGTGATATTGATTTTTGGAGCGTCGGAAGACAAGGATATTTCTGGCATGTTTGATGAACTGATGCCGCGAGTAAAGCAGGTGATTGCCACCCAATCAGTTCATCCACGCGCCATGGACGCGAATAAGCTGGTGGCGCTTGCGCACCAGCATGGTGTACGCGCCATGGCAGTCACACCATTGGAATCTGCGCTGGCAAAGGCGTTGGAAATGGCGGGACGGGATACAGCGGTGTTGGTCACCGGGTCACTCTTTGTGGCAGCCGCAGCTCGTTATGCCTGGTTCCATCCCGGCGAGACGCCTCGAACAGCATGATTGGATAGAAAGGGACAGTTAATGGGTAAGAATAACGATTGGCAGCAGCCCACCGATGATGATGAGGATTTCAATTCAGCGCTGCACCAACGAACGGAAGAACTCTACCGTGTACCGAGCGCAGAGCCGGATCGGGATGGGTTAATTGAATGCCCGGTTCTGGTATTGCGCGATCTGGTGGTTTTTCCACGCATGGTCTCGCCCATTTTCATCACTCCTGGACCGTCACTTCTGTCGGTGCAGGAGGCGCAGGAAAATTTCCAGACCGTCATTGGTCTGACGCAAAAAGACCCTGAAGTGGAAGAACCCACCCCCGACGATTTGATGCCCATCGGCGTCGAATTGGCGGCGGGTCGGTTGTTGAGCATGCCTGATGGCAATTCCTCTGCGTTGGTGCAGGGTCGCCGCCGGGTGGAAGTGGTGGATTTCGTCCAGACCGAGCCGTTTATGATTGTGCGCGCGCGCCCGATCGACGAACCGGTGGAAGTAGACCGTTCGATGGATGCGCTGATGCGCACGGCTCGCGACCTGTTTGAACGCTGCGTGCAGCTCGACCGCAGTCTGCCGGATGAGGCGCACCTGTTCTCGATGAACATTCAGGAGCCGGGCTGGTTGGCGGATATGATCACGACCGCCATTTCACTGCCGTTCAAGGAACGTCAATCGCTGCTGCTGATGCCTGATCCGGGGGAGCGTTTGAAGCGGGTGAACTGGCTGATGGCGAATGAGCTGGACGTGTTGGAACTGGAAGACGAAATTCAGACCAAGGTCCAATCCGAAGTGGACCGCAGTCAGCGCGAGTTTTATCTGCGCGAGCAGATGAAAGCCATTCAGACCGAACTGGGCGAGGGGGACGTCTGGACGCGTGAAGTTGCCGAACTGCGCGAGAAAATTGAAAAGTTGACGCTGCCGGACGAAGTGCGCGCGACAGCCACGAAGGAATTGGAACGCCTGAACCAGATGCCCGCCATGGCGCCGGAAGTCGGCATCATTCGCACCTATCTGGATTGGATCATCGATCTGCCGTGGTCGGAAGAAACGGAAGACAATCTGGATGTGCGCAACGCCGCGCATGTGCTGGATCAGAATCATTACGGGCTGGGAAAAGCCAAAGACCGCATTCTGGAATACATTGCGGTGCGCAGCATGAAACCCAAACGCGCCCGACAGCCGATTCTATGCTTTGTTGGACCGCCCGGGACGGGCAAGACCTCGCTGGGGCGTTCGATCTCGGATGCGTTGGGACGCAAGTTTGTGCGTCTTTCACTGGGCGGGGTGCGCGACGAGGCTGAAATTCGCGGTCACCGCCGCACCTATATCGGCGCCTTGCCCGGACGGATTTTGCAAACCATGCGCAAAGCGGGAACCCTCAATCCGCTCTTCATGCTGGACGAGATCGATAAATTGGGCGCAGATTTCCGCGGCGATCCGGCGTCGGCGCTGCTGGAAGTGCTGGACCCCGAGCAGAACAACGCTTTTTCGGATCATTATCTGGAGCTGGATTACGATCTTTCCAAGGTGATGTTCATCACCACCGCCAATTCAGCGGTCAATATTCCTCCAGCGCTGCTTGACCGCATGGAAGTGATCGAGTTCCCCGGTTATATCGAGGAAGAGAAGCTGGAAATTGCGAAACGCTTCCTCATTCCACGGCAATTGGAAGAAACGGGATTGGAAGCGGGTGAACTGGCATTCCAGGATGCGTCATTGTCTTCACTGGTACGGCAGTATACCTACGAAGCCGGTGTGCGCAATCTGGAACGAGAAATCGGGCGGGTATGCCGCAAAGTGGTACGCATGAAGTCGGAGAAACGGCATTTTCCCACCCGGGTGACACCCGCATTGATTGAGAAGTTCCTGGGTCCGCCGGTATACTTCGAAACGGAAGCCGAGCGGAAGGACGAAGTGGGCGTGGCAACCGCCATCGCATGGACGGAAAACGGCGGCGACATCATGCCTGTGGAAGTGCTCATTCTGGAGGGGAAGGGCAACCTTCAGATCACCGGGCAAATCGGCGACGTGATGCAGGAATCAGCGCAGGCAGCGCTTTCGTACGTCAAATCCCGCGCGGAGCAGCTGGACCTGGATCCTGAAATTTTCGAGCGGCTGGATGTGCATATTCACGTGCCGGAAGGCGCCATTCCCAAGGACGGTCCCAGCGCAGGGATCACCATGGCGACCGCATTGATTTCGGCGTTTACCGAGCGCGAGATCTACAAAGACCTGGGGATGACCGGTGAAATCACTTTGCGCGGGCGGGTGCTGCCGATCGGCGGCGTGCGCGAGAAAATTCTGGCGGCGCAGCGCGCCGGTCTCAAGCGGGTGATTCTGCCTGAACGCAATATGAAAGACCTGGTGGAAGTGCCCAAAAAAGCGCGCGCCGAAATGACGATCATTCCGGTGACGCACATGGACCAGGTGCTGGAAGTGGCGCTGCACCCCAAACCGGCGAAGGCGCCGCGAACGCGCAAGAAAGCCGAACCGGCTGCGGAAGTGAAAGCGGCAGAAAAAACCGCTTCTGATACATCCGAATGAGCTGAATTTGAACCGCAGCGTTGATTAATAATAAAACCTCCCGTGCGATATGCGCGGGAGGTTTTGCGTTTCAATGGATTGTTCTATGACTGCGGAGGCTTGATGCCCTTTTCATTTTGCAGGGTGTGGATGCCGTTGCGCACCTGGCCGAGGGTGCGGTCCATTTCCATTTCCAAACGGGTGAGGGTTTCCAGCACGTACTCATCGGCGTCACGGCGGGTATTTTCGGCTTCCTGACGCGCCTGTTCGATGATTTGTTCGGCGCGCGCCTGAGCTGCCGCAACGATGCTGTCGCGCTCGACAAGCTGGTCACTTTTTTCACGCGCCAGTGAAATGGTGCGGGTGGCTTCTTCCTGCGCCTGCGCCATCACGCGATCGCGCTGCACCAACTGCTGTTGGGCTTTTTTGACTTCTTCGGGAATGGTGATGCGCATCTGATCAATCAGATCAAGCATGCGATCTTCATCCACGATGACATTATGTGTAAAGGGTATCGGTCGGCTTTCGTTGAACAGTTCTTCAAGGCGATCGATCAGATGTTGAATATCCATCGCGTCCTCCGCTGGAATTTGCTATGTCAGAAGATGCAAGTTCTACGCCAAGTGTAGACCCAATTTCTTCATACGTCAATTTAATCACGCAGGGATGTCATCGAAACATCCCGCTGACCTTCTCCCAGTTCGCGATACCGGCGTGTCAGCGCCAGACGAACATGATCGGGCACCATGCTAGAGACATCTCCCCCCAGCGAGGCGATTTCGCGCACGGTGGTGGAGGAGAGGAAGGTATGCTGTTCGCTCGTGATGAGGGCAACAACTTCCACATCGGGGACCAGACGGTGATTGGCGAGCGCCATGCGAAATTCGTGTTCGAAATCTGAAAAAACGCGCAAACCACGAACGATCACCTTGGCATCGATTTTTTTGCAGAAACCCACCGTCAGACCGTCATAACCGGTCACATGAATGATGGGGTCTCCTGCAAATGTCTCGCGGACGAGATCCAGACGTTCCTGGGGGGTGAAGAGCAGATTTTTCAGAGGACGATCGTAGACCGCCACAATCACTTCGTCGAACAAACAGGCAGCGCGGCGGGCAATATCGATATGCCCGTAATGAATCGGATCGAATGTTCCGGGAAATACTGCACGAACCATCAGCTTACATCTCCTTTACCTTCACGCCAGAAACGTTTCAGGGTCTTTGCCAGCAGTGCGTTTTCAGGCGCCTGTAAATCAGGATCGGTGGTGAACAACTGCTGCGCCTGTTCGCGGGCTTTTTCAATCAGGCGCACATCGGTGATGCTGGCGAGCTGCAAATCGGCAAATCCTGATTGGCGCGATCCCAAAAATTCACCGGGACCCCGCTGCTCAAGATCACGTTCCGCCAGGACAAAGCCGTCATTGGTTTCAGCCATCACTGCCAGCCGTTCATTATCCACCGCATCTTCGGTCTCGGGGATGAGCAGACAGTAGGATTGAACCTCGCCGCGTCCCACCCGACCGCGGAACTGGTGCAACTGCGCCAATCCGAAACGATTTGCGCCCTCGATCAGCATGATGGTGGCGTTGGGCACATCCACGCCCACTTCCACAACCGAGGTGGACACCAAAATTTGTGCCTCACCGTCGCGGAAATGTGCCATCACTTCGTCTTTTTCTTCAGGTTTCATGCGTCCGTGGAGCAAGCCCAGCTTGAGGTTGGTGAATACTTCTTTTTGCAGGCGGGCGTGTTCTTCCACCGCGGCTTTGGCTTCTTCTTTTTCACCCTGTTCCACCAATGGATAGATGATGAAAGCCTGATGCCCCAGCGCAACCTGCGCTTGAATCAGGCTGTAGGCGCGTTCTCGCTCCCGCGGACTGAGGACGTGCGTTTCAATGGGCAGACGACCCACGGGCATTTCATCCATCAGTGAAAGATCAAGGTCGCCGTAGACGGTCAATGCCAGCGAGCGCGGGATGGGTGTGGCGGTCATCACCAGCAGGTGAGGGTTCTCACCTTTGGCGCGCAGCGCGGCGCGCTGCTCCACGCCAAAGCGGTGCTGTTCATCGATCACCGCCAATTGCAGACGCTGGAACGTCACTGGGGCTTCGAGAAGCGCATGGGTGCCGATGACCACGCGAATGGAGCCGTCTTCCAATCCGGCGCGGATTTCCTGCTTTTCAGCTTCGGAAGTGTCGCCGACCATCAGACGGATTTCTTCGGGCTTCAGGGGAGAATTTTCATCCT
>JBDKTF010000423.1:0-6771 GCA_039680295.1 Anaerolineaceae bacterium | reverse complement strand
TCTCTACATATATTCTACCAATTTCCCTTTTCATTTCAGCACCGATCTATGGAAAGGTGAGTGATACTTCATGAAAGAGATCCTTCATAATTAAAAATGGAACAGCGCCATTTTCCAAACGCCGGGTGGTTTTATCAATAATCTCCTACAGGGTAGTGGAATGTTGTATGATGGATATAAATCAGGTTGACCCATAGAGGGAGGGTTCTATGAACGAAGATTTTCCCTCCTCGTCCCCATCGAATCCAGCAGCACACGTAACGATTGTGACAGACAGCGTTGCGCAAATCCCATCTGAGATAGCCCATCAGTTGAATATTCGGGTTATGCCGTTGACGGTTACGGTGAAAGACACCACCTATATCGACGGCATTGATCTGAATCCAGGAAACCTTTATCAGCGGATGCGCCGGGAAAAAGACCTGCCGGTAAAAACTTCTGCGCCGTCGGTCGGCGAATTCTACTCGGCGTTTAAGCAGTGTTACGAAAATGGAGCAAAGAATATTCTCTATGTCGGTCTGACTGGAAAACTGAGCGGTGCGATTAACGCGGCGACCGTCGCTGCAAAGATGCTCAGCGAGGAAACCAATATCCCCCAAATCAAAATATTCGACACCCGTTTGGCAACCATTGCCGAGGGATTTCTGGCAATGGAAGCTGCCCGTCTGGCAAACCAGGGAATCAATCTGGATCAACTTCTGAAGCATCTTGAAGAAGAACGTCAGCGGGTTGGTTTTGCTGCGGGACTGGAGACGCTTGAATACCTTGCCCGAAGTGGGCGCATCAGCAAAGCGCTCTATTTGTTTGGAAATGCAACCAAAATATTACCGGTTGTATCACTGAATAACGATGGTAAAGTGGTCCTGGTTTCGCGCGCGATCGGATACCATCAGGTATTGAAAGAAATTGTTCATTACGTCAAACACGAAGTCACCGGTTTCCATCAATTATCGCTGGCGGTCATGCATGCGGATGCGTTCCATTGGGCAGAAACATTAAAAGAGATGGCGGTGGAACAAATCCACCCGGATGATATCATGATCACCGATTTCACCCCGGTCATGGTCGCTCATTCTGGTCCAGGGATGATCGGGATGGCATATCACTGGCGTCCATAATCATTCCCCATTCACTCACTCTAACCTCTTCATCACCACCGCTGTAAAGTCATCCTGATGGGGGATCTCACCGCTGTGTTCTTCAACCGCCTTCCACAGCCTTTCGCAGATCGTCCTGGAGCTTTCACTGCGCTGGCGAGACAATTCGCGTTCAATACCTTCAAAGCCAAACTGATTGCCCTGTGAGTCGGCAGCTTCGTTCAACCCATCACTGTAGAGCAGCGCCAGACCACCTCGAGGAATGATCACTTCCTGTGTGTCCAGCTTTACTTCTTCAAACAAACCGAGCGGCTGACCTTCTCCGATTTCCATACTCATCATATTCCCATGGTCATTCAGAATCATGGGGGGTAAGTGACCAGCACGTGAATAGATAAAATGCCCCGTCCTGCAATCTAAAATACCATCAAGAAGCGTGACGAACATACCAGACGCGTTCATCTTTAATAAGAACCGGTTCACGTTGAGCAAAATATGGCGCGGATCATCTGAGTGCTCGGTTTCTGCCTGGATCAGGCTGAAGGTCAGCGCCATGATCAGCGCCGCTGGCAGTCCCTTGCCGGATACATCTCCAATGACCAGGCTCAACCGGTCACCGTCCATATGAATGAAGTTATAAAAATCTCCACCCACGGCGCTCGCAGGGATAATGAGGGAACCGAAATCATATCCGGCGCGGTTGGGCAAATGCGGGGGTAGAATGCTCAATTGAGTCAGTTGGGCGATCTTCATCTCCTCTTCCATCATTTTAAGCAGGCGCTCCCGCTCGCGGAACAGGCGCGCATTTTCAAGTGACTGACTCATACTGTTGGTCAGCGTCATGAGCAGGTTAATGTCTGAATTCGTAAAAGCATTTTCCTTATCCAGGTTTTGCAAGCTGACCACGCCACGCGCCATTCCACCGACGATCATGGGAACGCCAAGCCAGGTCTTGGGCATTTCCGTCCCCGGCACCACCTTCATTTTCCCTTTGCTGACCACTTGAAGGATTTCCTCTCCACTGATCATGAATGGTTTGAGTGTTCGAACAACCTCAGCCCGCGAACTGTCCAACGGCTGCCAGCCCTGTATATGAAGGTGTTGCCCGCGTTCGATGGCATAGTGGTGATAGATCTTTTCCGTGGTTGGATCATATTGAGAGATCATGACCACCTGGGCATTAAATGTATCCCGCAGCTTGTCACCCACGAGATCGTAAATGCCCTGAATGTCCAGCCTGGATGACAGACCTTCCTGAACACTGTTAATCAGTGCCAGCTCGGAATTGCGTTGTTCAACGCATTGGAAGAAAAGCCCCGCAGCAGTTTCCCAATCTCCCGCCGCCGCCGCTTTTTCGGCTTGCGGTAATAAATCCCGCATCTTTTTTTGCGCTTTGAGAGACACGGTATCCCATCCTTTCTACAGCAGGACCCGATTAGCAGGCATTCATCAGGAAAACAGATGATCATCAAAGAAATCCAATCCAAACCAATCCTGGACCCTGACGATCGTTTTTCCAGACAGAACAAGGGCGTTTCCCGACATTTGCGAAACCGGAAATCGATTACTGGAAATACTCACAATGATCTGGAAAAATTCTTGAAGGCGCCCATTGGTTCCCATTTCTGTTTACTGCGAAGCGTTCGCATTTCCAGGAGGGTGATTCGGCAATCTCTTAAAGATCCAGAGAAAAATAAACGTCGCCGTCAAGATGGTAGCTGATCTTAAAACCAAAATCCTTATAGAATTCGATGACCTCGTCCCATGTTTCGGTGGTCTCGAGGACAAGCCGGTGATACCCCTGCGATTTTGCATACTCGCACAACTTATCCAGGATCATTCTTCCGATGCCCTGACGGCGCTGGTTGGCGGCGACAGACATTCTGACGATTTCAGCGGAGCCGTCTGCCTGGGGGACAAGCGCGCCGGTGCCCACGATTTTGCCGTTTTTCCAGGCGACCAGAAAATACGCATCCGCATAAGAATGACTGATGTCATTCAGGTCGGGATTCCTGTCTGGGTTCAGCGTACCCCAATGTTCCGCCAGACCTGCCAGAATGAGATTTCTGACTTCGACCTGGTTTTCGGGTTGGAAAGGGAGAAAGGTGATTTTTTGTGTAGGGTTCATCTTCGTTTTACCCGATGCTCTGGAATCTTCAAACACCGAATCACCACCCTGGGGTTGGAAGTTTCCGAGCGCTCTCCCACCTGGGATGAAAGCTGAGAGAGGGTGGTCATGATCATGTTCTCCTGAATTGAAGAAGATGATCACCGATACTCTCATTATACAGATTCCAGTTGTTGAAGCGTGATGCAACTTCTCTGCGGGCTATACCGGTTTTAAACCAATCGGGATGGAAAAGAACCTAGAATAGGATTGTGAGTTTCGGATATCCGAGATCGGATCCATGAGGTGGTTGCGAACATTCCCCTGTACCGCAACCACCCTGCCAGACCTGGATTTTCAAATCATCATCGTTCTTTGATGAAGAAAGGAGCCCAAACTATGGGACAAGGGATCATCGCGCTGCTGATTATTTTGTTCTTTGTCGTGATCGACGGCATCCGATGGATGAAAAGCCAGACCGCTGAGGTCGAATCGGGTACGGCTTCGCCCGCGGTTGGAGACATCTGCTTCAATACTCGCACAACGCTCCCGGGCGGAGTGACCATGCGCCATACCCACAAACAATATCAGTATGCCAACGGAGCCTACCGGAAACAGCTTCACCGCGGTGGATGATCCAAACCTCTATCATGAATCGGGATTGTTTGAAAAAGGGGTCGACCTGTGCGTCGACCCCTTCCATTTATTTTTCCAGATACCCTTGCGCCTGATAGCGTTGGAAGAGATGCCCCCAGGAGGTGTCTTCGCGCCAGCGGGCGGCGATCTTGCGGTATTTCAGGGGCCAATAGAGATAATCCTGCTCGATTTCGCCAATAAACGTTGGCACAACGACCAGCGGTGTGCGCATGATCAGCTTTTGAAAGACCCGGGTTGGACCATACCATGCCAGCCACGCCAGGAAGCTGTGCGAGTTATGCCCCACTTTGAAATTCCAGTTTACATTCGAGATGTCGTCGCCGACCAGCTCAATATCATGCGGATCACCGACGCCCAGACCCTGTTCCTGCGCGAGACGGATGTACTTGATGCTGAGGGGATCGAAACCCATCAACCGGGCAGCTACGGCATCGATCGCCACCTGGTCGGATGAAGCCAGAATGATGTTCTTGATCTCGGGCTGCACCATGCGCGGACCGGCGCCGTTTCCGGCGGAGGTGCCGTCCATCACGGCGAGGATTCCGGGGTGAATCTCGCGCTGAATCGCCAGCAGATCCACCAGCGTTTCATGAATCCAGGTGTGCGTGTAGTGGCGGTATTTGCTCAGCAGCCCGCCAAAGGCGTTCTTCATCGCGCCGGTGGTGGTGGTGTACATGTGCGTCTTCACAGTGGGGAGATGGACGATATTCTTGCCGATGAAGTAATCTGGAATCAGGATGCCTTCCGGGTAGATATGGTCCAGCGCCAGCATTTTCGCCTGAGGACGGTAGGGAACCCAGGTCATGTCTTCCTTGCGGAAATTGTAGCGGACTGGAATTTGATACTGCCTGAAAATGGGCACGTATCCGTTGAGGTCTTCACCCTTAAACGCGTTGGTGACCACCGTCTGGTTCTGAACGCACACCAGATCGTCAAATCCAGCCTGACGTAAAGCCAGGATGGTGCCTTCGAGCTGCCAGGGGGTGGTATTGGCTGCCGGCATGGGAAAGTGCCACGTGATGTTGTCTTTCAGAATCGTGGGCGTGTTGGGCTGGAGCAGGCTTGCTCCGCCCGCCAGCTCAAAAAGACGCTGATAATCCTGCAAGACCGTTTCTGGCTGCGTGTATAAAACTGCAACTTTGGATTTCACTGTCATCCGACCTTCCTCAGACTTTATTAAACATCGATGGACCCAATTTTAATCCACAAATTCAAAAATTTACTTCATGCATCTGTAAGGATCGGTTTTGATTCATTTGGCAGGCGTTTTCTGCCGCTAAATTCTTCGAGTAGATATTAATAAGTGATAAAATAATTTATCTTCCGCCGCGGTTGATCGTATGCAAACGGCGGAAAGCGTAATAAAGGGGCAAACAAACCGCCGCATTGACGGATTTTCATTCCAGTGACGGGAAACCCATCCAACTGAACGTGTACAACTCCATATCAGCGCTTCACTCGCATCCCTGCTGGTGAGCCATTCCGCTACAACACCACCGACAGGTGATGCTGACGGGGGGATTGTACCTGAGCCGCAACCGGCGGCTCGCTGTTTTCAAACGCTGTCGAGCGTAAATCATTGATCGGGATATGAACGATACCGGCGGTCGCGGACCGTCGAATCATCTTCAGGAATCAAGGCGTTACACCGGAGAATCCCATGAAACAGCGCTTTACCCATCCCTTTTTATCCTTTGTACAGTTTTTTACTGCGCTCGTCCTTGTGGCGGCAGCCCTCGGCGTGCCGCAGCGGACGGCTCAATCTGCATCCACCATCGTTTATGTTGTACCCGGTGGAGCGGGCGACAGGACGGGAACCAGTTGGGCGAACGCCAGAGATCTGGCAACCGCCCTGGACGGCGCCAGCAGTGGGATGGAGCTGTGGGTCAAGGGGGGAACCTACAAACCAACCGCTGCATTTCCCATGTATCCCAAACAAGCCACGTTCACGCTAAAAAGCGGCGTGGCGCTCTATGGCGGCTTTGCGGGAACAGAAACCGTGCGCGATCAGCGCAATCCGACGGCGAATGAAACCATTTTGAGCGGCGTCATTGATTCAAGCACCCGCATTACGCACGTGGTAACCGCGATCAATGTGGATGCGACCGCCGTCCTCGACGGTTTCAAAATCACCGATGGAAAAGCTGATGGGTCTGAAAGCGGCGTCTCCGGTTATCAGAATGGCGGCGGAATGTATCTTGAGAACAGCAGCCCAACGCTTGCCAATCTCATCATCCGGTTGAACTCTGCCCAGTACTACGGCGGCGGAATGTACCTCACAGGCAGCAGCCCGACCCTCACCAACGTCACCATCGAAAATAATACCGTATCCAATGGCGGCGGCGGCGGAATGTACAACCTCAACAGCAATCCGGTATTGAGCACGGTCAGTTTCAACAACAACAATGCCGGTTCAGGCATGGGCGGCGGCATATTGAATTACAACAGCCACCCGACTCTAACCGGCGCGACCTTTTACAGCAACACTGCCGGGAGTGGCGGCGGCGGCATCAGCAACAGCAACGGCAGCAGCATCCTTTTGACCAACGTCACGTTTGAAGGGAATATCGCTGTGAGCGGCTCCGGCGGAGGAGTGGATAACATCGGGAGCAGCAGCGCCGCGCTTACCAATGTTACCTTTCACCTGAACATCGTGCAAAGCAGCACGGGTATGGGCGGCGGTATGTTTTCCAACGGCGGCAGCGTCACCCTGAGCCAGGTCACCTGCGACAGCAACAGCGCCCGATCGAGCGGCGGGGGGATGTATCTCGAATCTGGGGCTGCCGAACTGACCGATGTCGTTTTTGTTGGCAACTCCAACGCTTCAGAATCTCAACCCACGTACGGCGGCGGCATGTACATCAAATCTGCCAGCCCCAGACTGACCCGCGTCATTTTCCGGGAGAACGC
>JBDKTF010000162.1:0-3583 GCA_039680295.1 Anaerolineaceae bacterium | reverse complement strand
AATGCAATTAATTGCAGTTGCAAATAGTTGCGTTTATAGGATTATTGAGGAATTTATGCGCACTTCTTCAGTGGATCAGATCATTCTGGATACTTTGTCTCACGAACACCTTCACCTCACCTCGCATCAGGTATATGAAGAGATTCGGGATCGACTTCCCGCGGTCAATCCTTCCACAGTTTACCGCGCCCTCGACCGTCTGGTCAGTCAGGGGAAAATCTCGGTATCGGATATGGGTACTGGCGCAGCCGTTTATGAAACGCTGTCTGAGGGTATTCATCACCACCTGGTCTGTGAGAAATGCGGTGCAGTCATCACCATCGATCCCCAGGACGTCAATATTCTCTTTGATGCCATCGCCCAAAAAAAGCACTTCAAGACCCTGACCAATCATCTTGTTCTGTTTGGCATCTGTGAGCATTGTCAGCACGCCGCTGAATCCCCCTCAGATAATAACGGATTGCCTTCCAATCTTTCAGGTGTCGCCTGAATCTTCCCATCCTCACCTAAAAACATCTTGAGGCACGGACTCATGATTATAAACAAAAGGAAGGCATCAACGCTATGCCGATGCCTTCCTCATTATGAATCCAATTGTCTGATCCCTGGTGCCGATTACCCTTTTGTCACCTCATACAGCTCGACCAGCACCCCACCCGTTGACTTCGGATGGACGAATGCCATCTTCCTTCCGGGCAGCACTTCTGGCGTCTCATTGATCAACCTTACCCCTTTAGCCTTCAAATCCGCCAGCATTCCCTCGATGTCGTCCACTTCCAGGCAGAGGTGGTGCATTCCAGGACCTTTTGTCTCCAAAAATTTCGCCAGACCGGTGTCTTCCGCGGTCGGCTTCACCAATTCCACTTCGCCTTCGCCCACCGGCAGAAATGCAACCATCGACTTTTGCGAGGGCACATCTTCCACCCGGGTCAAATCCAAACCCATCGCGTCGCGCCAGAAACCCAATGATCCATCCAGATCGGATACAGCGATTGCCACGTGATTGATTTTGGTCACTTTTGCCATGTTTTTCTCTCCATTGACAGACGGAACCCGCCGGTTTAACCCCACGCGGGCGGTTGATACTCGCCCCAGACGTTGCGCAAGACGCCGCAAATTTCGCCCAGGGTCAGTTGATTTTCAACACATTCCACAAACAGCGGCACCAGGTTTTCGCTGCTGCGCGCTGCGGTTTCCAATTGTCCCTTCAACTCAGCCGCTTTCGCCGCATCCCGCCGCTCGCGCAGGTTCTTCAAATGTGCTCGCTGCGCCGCTTCGATCGCCGGGTCCACAGTCAATCCTTCCAGTTCCAGTGTTTCATCCACCTGAAGCGTGTTCACGCCCACGACCTTCTGGTTGCCGGTTTCCACCGAGCGCTGATACTGGTAGGCAGCGTCCTGAATTTCGTTCTGCATGTATCCCTGTTCGATGGATGCCAACGCTCCACCCATGTCGTCGATTTTCTTGATGTAATCCTTCGCGCGCGCTTCGATCTCATCTGTCAGGTACTCCACCACATAGGAACCCGCCAGCGGATCGACCACATCTGCAACGCCCGACTCATTCGCGATGATCTGCTGGGTGCGCAGCGCCACGCGTACAGATTTCTCCGTCGGAAGCCACAGCGCCTCATCCATGCTGTTGGTGTGCAGTGATTGCGTCCCACCCATCACTGCCGCCAGCGCCTGCATCGCCACGCGTACCACATTGTTTTCAGGCTGCTGGGCTGTCAACGTGGATCCTGCCGTCTGTGTATGGAAGCGTAATTCCCAGCTCTTTGGATTTTTTGCGCCAAAACGCTGACGCATGATCTCTGCCCAAAGGCGGCGCGCCGCCCGGTATTTTGCCACTTCTTCAAGGAAATTATTGTGCGCATTGAAGAAGAAGGAGAGTTGTGATCCGAATTCATCCACATCCAGTCCTGCGTCAATGGCTGCCTGAACATAAGCAATTCCATTTGCCAGGGTAAATGCCACTTCCTGCACCGCGGTTGAACCCGCTTCGCGAATGTGGTATCCCGAAATGGAAATCGTGTTCCATTTGGGTACGTTCGTCTGGCAAAACTTAAACGTATCCGTAATCAGTCGCATGGAGGGTTTCGGCGGATAGATATAGGTTCCACGCGCCACGTATTCCTTCAAAATATCGTTTTGGATGGTCCCGCGTAGCTTGTCCGAAGCCACACCCTGCTTCTTTGCCACGGCAATATACATCGCCAGAAGCACCGCAGCCGGTGCGTTGATCGTCATGCTTGTAGAAACCTTATCCAAAGGGATCTGATTGAAGAGGATTCCCATGTCTTCCAGGCAGGAGATCGAAACGCCTACTTTGCCCACCTCGCCAACCGCCATCGGATCATCCGCATCGTAGCCGATCTGGGTTGGCAGGTCGAACGCCACCGAAAGACCGGTCTGACCCTGATCCAGCAAATAGCGATAGCGTTGATTGGACTCTTCTGCATTCCCAAATCCGGCGTACTGGCGCATCGTCCAGAAGCGACCGCGGTACATGGTAGGCTGCACGCCGCGCGTATACGGATATTCCCCCGGAAAGCCCAGTTTGCCCATGTAATCCATTTCTCCAGGCAGGGTTACCGGCGGCAGTGGAATACCTGATGGGGTCTCGAATTGCGGCTTTCGTTCCGGAAAACGTTTGGTCACAGGTTGATGAGTCTGTTCTTCCCAGCGTTTCTGTTCAGATTCAAGGGTCATCTTCTGCCTCTATTGTGATCGATTTTGGATATGTTCAAAGTATACAACAGACGGCATCTCCCGGAAAAATAATGGGAGTTATGGTAGACTATTTAATGACGATTGTCATACCCCTGTTAGAATGGATAAACGACGATGACTCCCTTCCTCCAACTTGCCACGGTTCTTGCCATCATCATATTCGCCGCGAAATTCTCAGGTTGGTTGAGTACACGTCTGGGTCAGCCCTCCGTTCTGGGTGAGCTTCTGATTGGGGTTCTGTTGGGACCTTCTCTGTTGAATATCACCCAACTTGGTTTCGTCAGCGATACACATCTCACTGAAACGATTGCGCAGTTGGGTGAATTGGGTGTGTTGATGTTGATGTTCCTCGCCGGCATGGAATTGAATATCCGCGATCTATTGCGTTCAAGCCGGGTGGCGGTGTTATCGGGTTCGCTGGGAGTGGTGCTGCCTGTTCTCATGGGCTGGGGACTGGGCAGGCTTTTTGGAATGGATAACAATGCGTCTCTCTTTTTGGGTCTCACCCTTGGCGCAACCAGTGTCAGCATCTCTGCTCAGACCCTCATGGAGCTCAAAATGCTCCGCAGCCGGGTAGGATTGGGACTGCTCGGCGCAGCCGTGTTTGACGACATTCTGGTCATCCTGCTTCTCTCGGGTTTCGTTGCCGTGGTGACCAACCCCTCCGGTGGAAACCTGCTTCAACTGTTGGGCATCTTCGTCCGCATGTTGCTCTATCTGGCATTGTCTGTCGGCGTTGGGCTCTGGGTGCTTCCCAAACTGGCGCGCAAGTCGTTGAGTTTGCCCATCTCGCAGGGCGCCCTCTCGCTCAGCATCATCGTGATGTTGCTCTACGCGCTGGGTGCAGAATT
>JBDKTF010000527.1:0-5295 GCA_039680295.1 Anaerolineaceae bacterium | reverse complement strand
GAGTGACGCAACACCACCGCCTCCACCCGGATCGAACGTTCCTGTCGAGGCATGATCGCCTGAATTACTTCTGATGGACTGACAGATCACGCGGGGTAAACGCACCCGGCAGCAATTCCGCCACGGTCATCTCCCGCAAGACCTCTCCCTGGGGGTTGGCAATGAGCACCAACATGTCCAGACTGAATTCTGCCATCACCTGACGGCACGAACCGCAGGGCGTGCCGCCGTTTTCGGTCACCACCGCCAGCGCTTCAAACTCACGTTCGCCCTCTGAAACCGCCTTGAAAATCGCCACCCGTTCGCCGCAGATGCCAGAGGGATAGGCAGCCGATTCAACGTTGACCCCATCATAAATCTTGCCAGAAGAGGTCAGCACCGCCGCGCCAACCGCATAATGAGAATAAGGAGCGTATGCCCACCGGCGCACGAGCATTGCCGCCTGGATTAACTGCTGGCGAACTTCATCCTTCAACATGATTCTTCTCCGTTTCCGCGGTCGAATCAGACTGCAAGCGCCGCGCCCGTACTTTGCGAATACGCTGACCGAGCACCTGTTCGACCGTCAGCTCGACGTTTTCGACCGTTATTTTTTCGCCACCACCCGGTACCCGCCCAATTTCACCGTAGATATATCCTGCCAGGGTATCCGACACATCTGTATTCAGATGGGTGCCCATTAATTCATTGAAATCATTCAGGGCAATCTTCCCCTGGAAAATATATTCCTGAGGACCGACATTGGTATAGAGCAGTTCTTCGCTCTGATCATACTCGTCGCGCACTTCGCCAATAATTTCCTCGACAATATCTTCGAGCGTCACCAATCCGGCGACACCGCCGTATTCATCCACCACAATCGCCATGTGAAAACGGCGCGCCTGCATTTCTGCCAGCAGCTCCTCGGCTTTTTTGGTTTCAGGGACAAAATACGCCGGGCGAAGGAGATCTCGATTCTCCAGCAGAGAGCCTTCATCGGAGCGATTTCGCAATAAATCTTTGGCATAGAGAAAGCCGATGATATTATCCACCGTCTCTTCATACACCGGTACGCGCGAATGCCCGGAACGGGTCAGCACCTCGATGGCAGTTTGAAGGCTGGTATGAATATCCAGCGCCAGAATGTCGATGCGCGGGACCATGATTTCACGCGCCAGGGTATCGCCGAACTGGAAGATGGAATAAATCATCTTCCGTTCGCCCTGCTCGAGCGTGCCCTCGGGTTGACCTTCCTCCACCCACGTGCGCAGATCGTCATCGGTTACCGAGGAAAGGCGCATGGCAGGGTTGGCGGCATCGCCAACCAGCGAAACCAGAATGGCAGAGAAAGGCGTGAGCAGCAAGTTGACCAACCAGCCCAACCACCAGGTCCGAATCGCCAGCGGCTCTGGATCGTGAAGCACCCAGCCTTCGATCAAAAATTCGCCCATCACAAGCACCACCGCCGCCACAGCCAGAAGCGCCAGCGCAGAGCCCGGCGCAAAGAGCGGTTGACTATGTACGATCAGCGCAATCCCTGTCCCAGCCGCCAGAAAATGCAGCAGCACCAGCGCCAGACGCATACTGGCGCGCAAACGGGGATGATCGATGAGGTTGAGGGTTTGCTGCGCCGCCTGTGGATAGCGATCTTTCAAATTGAGCAAATAAGGCAGGCGCGCGTTCAACAGGCTGCTGCGTACCGCCGAAAACAACAAATCCAACACAATCCACAAGACGAGCACATACCAGAGGGGATCGATCACATTATTCCTTTGCAAAATAAATTTTATTGAAAACAACCATTCCACGAAAAATTCAGGGGTTCACCGTCGAACCAGAAAACAGATGGGTAAACGGTTTTACCTGTGCCCCATCTTCAACAACTGTCGATTCGATGACCACATTGGGACCAATGACGCAGCCGCGACCAATGACCGTATTTCCGCGCAGGGTGGTATTGGGATGGATGAGGGTATCTGCGCCAATGGTCACGCCGGGTTCGATATACGTCGCCGCCGCGTCCACCAGAGTGACACCCGAAAGCATCCAGGCGCGGTTGATGCGCGCACGCATCACGGCTTCGGCTTCGGCAAGATGGACACGCGTATTGATACCCAGGGCTTCCTGCGCATCCGCAAGAATCACGGCGCGGACTTCCAACCCGTCGCGCACGGCGATTTCCACCGTGTCGGTGAGGTAATACTCGCCTTTGGGCGACATCTGCACGCGGCGCAGGGCATCCCACAGCCAATCCGAGCGAAAACAATACACCGATGCATTCAGTTCCTTAATGGTGCGTTGTTCGGCGGTCGCCTGGGCTTCTTCCACAATCGCCAGTACATCCCCTTTCGGACCGCGCACGACCCGCCCAAACCCGCGCGGATCATCTGCGATGATGGTCGCCATGGTGATGGGACCCGGATTATCCATCTGGGTCTGAACCACCGTGCGCAGCGATTCAGAGGTGAGCAGGGGCATATCTGCGGTAACGACCAGCACCAGATCCGTCTGTCCCTTCAACGATGCTTCTGCCTGCTGGACGGCATGTCCGGTGCCGAGCTGCGGTTCCTGCACCACGCAGCGGGCGCGATCACCCACCGTTTGCCGCACAGCATCTGCGCCGTGCCCGATGATGATCACCGGTTTTTCCGGGCTCACCTGAGCCGCCGAATCAAGCGCATGCAGCACCAGAGGTTTGCCCGCCAGAGGATGCAGCACCTTGGGTAAATCCGATTTCATGCGTGTGCCGTGTCCGGCTGCCAATATCAGAGATGTGACCTTCATTGATGAAAACCTCCGCAGCCGCCGCCCGGCAGGAAAACAAAAACGAGCTCGCGCTGCCACGCTGGCAGCCATGAGCTCGTCGAAATCTCAGCGTCAGGTTGAAAATTACAGTGATAATCAGATGATTTGATCATGCGAACAAGTTTAAGGCTGGGGCACCTGGATTCGAACCAAGATCCACAGATCCAAAGTCTGGTGTGCTGCCATTGCACCATGCCCCATCAACGGACGACCCCGATTGTAACACGAAGCAGCGTTTGCGCCAAGACTTACTCATGTGGGGCGTCGGGGGCAATTCCCATCTGGCGCGCCTGATCGTAGGAAATGGTGTCTGGATTCACCGATTTCGATGAATCTTCATTATCCACGGCAGACTGCCAGAAAGCGTCAGCTTTTTTTCCTAATTTATCCAATCCCTCGCCGAACAGCGCTGCAAAATCGGGTGAAACTTCACCGGCGGGTTCTTCGGGCTCGGGCTCTGGTTCAGGGGCAGGTGTTTTCTTTTCACGCGCGGCTTCAGAACGCGGTTTTGATTCAACATGCGCCGGCTTCTTCTCCACCTGATGATCTGTGCGCGAAACGGCAGCCGCCGCGGCGGCGCCTACACCGGGCAGCAAACCGGTAAGGTCGCTCTCTGCGGAGGAAAATTCATCCAGAGCCACCGCCAGACGCACCAACGAACGCCGTTTGGGCAGCACCGCGATCAGCAAATGCGTTCCCGCTACCGGACCCGCCACCAGGTCAAACTGGCTGCCCTGAAACGCAAGCACCTGGGTACGGGTTTCGGCTCCCATCAATCCGGCGGCGCGCGCATTGCCAGGATGGGCGACCAACAGGGCATCGATGATGGGTTTTTCCATGGATTCTTCGGGAAGCTTGCCGCTGCGGTGGCGTACAGTGCCGTTCATCTCCACCAGCAAAATGGCTGCCGCATCCAGGCGGCGACCAAATTCCGCCAGATAATCTTCCAATCCGTTGGAGGGTTGATGCTGCTGGCGGCGCGTCGGCGCCGGTTTGGCGCTCATTCCCATCACCTGCTGGACCGCTTCCAGAAAATCCGCCACTTTCAGCGGTTTGGGTAAAAAGAGGTCGGCGCCAGCTTCCAACGAACGACTCTCCAGATCCGGCTCATTCAAACCGCTGATTTGAATGATCTTGGCTTCTGGATTGCGAGCCCGAATTTTGCGGGTAAGCTCCAACCCGGATACGCCCGGCAAACGAATATCCGCCACCACCAGATCCATCCCCCGGCGAGATGCCTCCAAAAAACCTTCTTCCGCCGAAGGAACCAGGGTAACACGGATGTCGGATCCAAGTGTTTCGAGCGCAGCCTGAAGCATTCGCCCCAGGTCCATGGCATCATCAACGATGAGGATATTCTTTAAGGTCATGGTTAAATTATAGCATGGTTCAATTTTGGTATGCGAAATGAGGGGGAAGATCCTCTGGTCGCTCGCGAAAAATGAGCATGGAGAGGATGGCAATATAAAAGGTGCGCTGAAACAGCGCACCCCATCACGAAATCTTTTTTATTTAACCAGCCAGCAGGCAGCGGAATGTCCGGGCGATACCTCTCGGAAAGCCGGTTCTTCCACCTTGCACTTTTCCATCACCAGCGGACAGCGCGGGTGGAACAGACACCCTTTGGGTGGGTTGAGCGGGCTGGGCACATCGCCCGTCAGAATGATGCGGTCGCGGTGGATTTTGGGGTCTGGGATCGGTATGGCAGACATCAACGCCTGGGTATAGGGGTGCAGCGGATTGCGGAAGAGTTCTTCGCGCGCCGCCAATTCCACCATCTTGCCCAGATACATCACCGCCACGCGGTCCGAAATATGTTCCACCACAGAGAGATTATGAGCGATGAAAAGATAGGTCAGCCCAAATTCTTTTTGCAAATCGCGCAAAATATTGAGCACCTGCGATTGGATGGACACATCCAACGCCGAGACAGGCTCATCACAAACGATGAACCGCGGGCGCAGCGCCAGCGCGCGCGCGATGCCGATGCGCTGCCGCTGTCCGCCGGAAAATTCGTGCGGATAACGGCGGGCATGGTAATCTTCCAGGCCCACTTTTCGTAGCGTCTCCAGCATGATCCCATACCGTTCTTTGGGAGTGCCGATATGGTGGATATTCAAACCTTCCATCACCGATTCACCGATCGGCATGCGCGGATCGAGGGAAGCGTAGGGATCCTGAAAGATGATCTGCATGTTGCGGCGCATGTCTTTCATTGCCTTACCGCGCAGCTTGAGGACGTCCACGCCGTCGAACGTCACTGAACCAGCCGTCGGCTCGATGAGGCGCAGCATGGCGCGTCCCACAGTGGTCTTGCCGCAGCCCGATTCGCCCACCAGCCCCAGGGTTTCACCTTCGTAGATATCAAAACTCACATCGTCCAGCGCCTGAACCTGCGCCTTAACCCGTTGGAGCACGCCGCCGCGTACAGGAAAGTATTTTTTCAGGTTCCGAACCTGGATCAATGGAGCAGTTTGTGAACTTTGCATGATGTTCAATCCTCACGAGCGG
>JBDKTF010000579.1:0-1883 GCA_039680295.1 Anaerolineaceae bacterium | reverse complement strand
GTTACCACAGCCACCAGCAGCATCGGAATCAGCTTTCGGATCATGAGAACCTCCATAAAATACGGTGGGACTTAAGTCATTATAATTCCGCTCTCTGAAATGACAACGCCGATTTGCTTTTATGATAGGATTCAGACGTCTGCGGGTGCATTCAACCCTGCCCTTTCCAACCCAACCCCATTCAAATGCGAGGAACGTATGATTGACCTGCCCGATTCTGAAATCCTGCCCCTCTCTTTGAAACACAATTTTTGGACCTGGTCTGCGCAGTCGCGCGTCAATCCCATTCCGGTGAAGCACGCCAAAGGTGTGTATTTTTGGGATGTGAACGAAAAACGCTATCTCGATTTCAACTCGATGACAATGTGCGTGAATATCGGTCACGGCGATCAACGGGTGATCGAAGCCATGGTGGATCAGGTTCGAGAATTGCCCTATGCAGCGCCCGGTATGGCATCCAGACCCCGCGCCGCGTTGGGTAAACTGCTGGCAGAAATCACCCCGCCCGGTCTGACGCGTTTCCTCTACACCCTCGGCGGCGCCGATTCAAACGAAAACGCGGTGAAGCTGGCGCGCGGCTATACCGGCAAGACCAAAATTCTTTCCCGCTACCGCTCGTATCACGGCGCCACCTTTGGCGCCATGGCGCTCACCGGCGACCCGCGCCGCCAGCCCTGGGAACCGGCGGTAATGCCCGGCGTGGTTCACTTCCTTGATCCCTACCGCTATCGATCCACCTTCCACCGCAACCAACCCGACCTGCCGGAAGAAGAATTTTGCCAGGATTATCTCAACCACCTGGAAGAAATCATCCGGTACGAAGGCGCCGGAACCATCGCCGCCATTCTGATGGAAAGTGTCACCGGCACCAACGGCGTCATCATTCCCCCGGCGGGATACATGCAGGGTGTGCGGGCATTATGCGATCAATACGGCATCGTCATGATCGCCGATGAGGTAATGAGCGGCTTTGGGCGCACCGGAAAATGGTTCGCCGTAGACCACTGGAATGTGGCGCCCGATATCCTCACCATGGCAAAGGGTCTCACCAGCGGATACGCCCCCCTCGGAGCGGTCGCCATGCGTGAAGAAATCGCCGCCGCCTACAACGATCGGGTGTATGAAGGCGGGCTCACCTATAATGGTCACCCGGTGTCGCTGGCGGCTGCCGTCGCCAATATTCAGGTGATGCAGCAGGATCATCTGGTGGAAAACGCCGCCGCCATGGGGCAGGTGATGTCTGATATGCTGGCAGAACTGGTTGAACGCCACCCCTCCATCGGTGAGACGCGTTCGATCGGATTGTTTGGCATCATTGAACTGGTCAAGAACCGCCGAACCAAAGAACCGATGGCGCCGTTTGGCTCCTCCAGCCCGGCGATGAACCGATTGCGAAGCGCGCTGTTGGAAAAAGGCTTGTTCATTTCCATCCACTGGCACACGCTGCTGCTTCTCCCACCCCTGTGCATCACTGCCGATCAACTGGCAGAAGGTTTCGCAATTCTGGATGAAGCGCTGCGGATCACCGACGCAGAAGTGGAATAAGCCCGGAGATGCAACCTTGCTGCGCCAAAACCATCTAATGGATGTTGAAATCAATTGACCAGGAAGGAACTCATCATGGAACTCAATTTGACCGGCATGCCTGCCCATCCCGTCTCGTCCGAAGCAGAACACGTCAAAGTGTTGATTCTCGGATCGGGACCCGCCGGGATGGCGGCTGCTCTTTATACGGCTCGCGCCGAACTGAATCCCCTGGTGCTCGCCGGGATGGATTATCATGGTCAGGCGGCTCTCACCCACACCATTGAAAATTACCCTGGCTTTCCCGAAGGTGTGGGTGGAAATGAACTGGGTGAATTATTCCAGAAACAGGCGGAGCG
>JBDKTF010000426.1:0-4640 GCA_039680295.1 Anaerolineaceae bacterium | reverse complement strand
CCACACCACCGCACTTATCATATTTCATTGATACGATATTGTTGCGATCCTTAAGCGAATAGCCACCGCTATCAAACGTGAGGGCTTTTCCAACCAGAACAACGGGTTTGGCATCTGAATCACCATTTCCTGCGTATTCCAGGATGATCATCCGAGCAGGGGTCTTGCTGCCCATGCCTACATTAATAATGCCGCCTGCACCCATGCGGGTCAAATCTTTGTCATCCAGCACGGTGCATTTCAAGCCATATTTTTTGGATACCTGTTTTGCACGTTCTGCCAGCGTGATGGGATTAATTACATTGGCAGGTTCGTGCGCCCATTCCCGCGACATATTGACCGCGGCGCAAATTGTTTGTGTCTGTTCAACGGCGGATGTTTCTGCCGGGGTCACTTTATCAAGAAGCAAGGCAACATCGGTAACCGGGACATCCTGGCGCTCTGATTTATAATGATCAAAGCGGTATGAACCCAGTGCCAACCCTTCTGTCAGCGCCACACAGGGTTTATTCACCTTCGAAGAAGAAAAATCAGATAGATCCAATGCAAGGGAAGTCAATTCATTTTTTGCAGCCCATCGGGCAATTGCCCCACCAACGCGGCGAAGAACCTCGGCAGAAATCTTGTCTTCTGTACCCAATGAGACAAGCCCTGTCGTTTCACCTGTCAGGGTAATGTCGCCAGCTTCTTTACCGGGCAAACCTGGTGCTGGCTTTTCAGGCGCATAACAAATGGAGAGGATCAGTGCGCCTTTCCAACCGGTTTTTTCCTGCAAATGAACTGTCAATCGGGTAATGGGATACAAATTCGAATCAGTCACTTGATTGCCTCCTGGAAAATTGAATTGCAACGGGATTTGCGATGCCCGGGGTCAAGTATACTCCGAAGCAGCACGCGTATCCATCTTTTAAACTAAAACAGGTCCAGAAGTGATCTGGACCTGTTGAAAACTTAATGCAAAGGCTATTTCTTCTTCAAGATGATACGGGCATCCACAACCTTCAGACCCTTGCCTTCTTCGTAAACGAGAACGGGGTTGGCGTCGGTTTCGGAGATTTCGTCGCTCAGATCGAGGATCATGTTGGAGTACTGGCAGAGCACATCTGCAAGAGCGTCGCGGTCGCGGGGAGATTCTCCGCGGACGCCCGCCAGAATGGGTGCGCCACGAATTTCGCCGAGCATACGCTTCGCCTGACTTTCGTAAACAGGCGCCACGCGGAAGGTTACGTCTTTGAGAACTTCCACGAAAATACCGCCCAGACCGAACATTGTGGTCGGACCAAAGGTGGGATCGTTGACCGACCCCAGAATCACTTCGGTGCCCCAGGGAGCCATTTCTTGAACAGCGATACCGTGGATATTGGCATCCGGATTGTATTTCTTTGCATTGACCAAGATGGTGCGGAAAGCTTCGCGTGCGGCAGCTTCGTCCTTGATGTTGACCTTGACGCCGCCCGCATCCGACTTGTGGAGAATTTCAGGAGAGACGATCTTCATTACCACGGGATAGCCCACTTTTGCCGCCATGGCAACAGCTTCGTCTTCGGTACGGGCAAGTGACGTGTGGGTAACTGGCAGACCATAGGCAGCAAAGACCTGCTTGGCTTCGATTTCGGTCAGGGCATTGCGACCATCTTCACGGGCTTTGGCAATGATTGCGCGGGCAGTCTTTGCGTCAGCAGATTTGGAAGCAACCGCAGTTTCTTTTGCTTCAGCGCGGATGAGTGCGTATTCGCGCAGGGCTGCCATGGCGTTTACAGCGAGGTCAGGAGCACCATACGCGGGAATTCCCTGTTCCACAAGCCACTGCATGGCGGCTTCGGACTTTTCACCACCGACGAAGGAAACGGTGACAGGTTTATCTTTGACGCCGGCTTCGACGATTGCTTTGTGAATGCCCTGGGCAATTTCCATGGGATTGGTCATGGCAGTTTCGCAATAAAGCACCACCAGACCATCCACCCACGAATGCGCAATGGCATATTTTGTTGAGTCGTAATACCATTCCAGACCCGCCATACCGGTCAGATCTACCGGATTCTTGGCAGAACCAAATTCGGGCATGTGCTTCTTCAACTCAACCTGGACATCCTGGGGGGCAAACTGCAGCGGGATGCCATATCGCTCTGCTGCATCGGTCGCCAGTACGCCCACACCACCACCATTTGTGATGATGATCAGATTCTTGCCTTTCATGGGCGGCTGAAGGGAAAGCGCCAGAGTCCGATCAAAGAGATTGTCCAGATCAGATGCCTGAATGACGCCTGCCTGCTGGAAAGCGGCGCTGTAAACCTTGGCGGCGCCAGCCAGAGAGCCGGTGTGAGAAGCAGCAGCCGCAGCGCCGTGAGCTGAGGTGCCTGCCTTCAATGCGATGATCGGTTTATTGGCATTGCGGCACGCATCAATGAAGGTGCGACCATTCTTCAGACCTTCCACGTACAGGGAAATACAGGTTGTGTTTTCGTCTTCATTGAGCCAGGTGATGGCATCTGCGAAATCCACGTCGGACATATTGCCGATGGAGAACAGTTTGTCAAAGCCAACACGGCGGGTATAGGTGGCGGCATCCAATGCGATGAGCAGAGCTCCCGATTGAGAGACCAGTGCGGCTTTTCCGGGGAGGGGCAGGAATGGCGCGAAAGAGGCATTCATCTTGTCCGAGTTGGACAGCGTGCCGACGATATTCGGACCCAGGATACGCACATTGTAACGGCGGGCGATTTCAACGATTTCGTTTTCAAGGTCACGGGCGCCTACCTCACTGAACCCAGAGGTAATAATGATGAGACCCTTGACGCCTTTCTTACCACATTCTTCCGCCATTTGCGGGACCAGTTTAGCGGGGACGGTAACAACGGCGGCGTCGATGTCGCCAGGGACATCAGCAATCGATGGGTACGCTTTGAGACCGAGAATTTCGGGGGCTTTGGGGTTAATTGGGTAAATCTTACCCTCATAACTGCTCTTGAGAAGATTATCCAGAACGGTATAACCGATTTTCCCGGGTTGTGTTGAGGCGCCGATCACGGCAATGGATTTTGGTCTGAGAAGGCCATTCAAATCTTCGTGATTCACTTTATATCCTCCTTATGATTTCAACATCAGATCGTAAAAATTATGCAACTTCCCAGCAAGTGGAAAGCATGATCATCTACTCATTCATACAACCGACATAGTATACCACCGCATTTCCTTATAACATGATGGAGACGCGTATACTTAGTTACAAATATCTCAATTTGCCATTACATACAACCACAACCGATCAGCCGAAAGGGTGAACTTATCCTTTCAAGTAGCGGTCAAACCAACGGAGGATGTGGCTCAAGCGCGCAATGCGGCGGTCGGTTCTTCCGCCACGCGAAAGTCCATGCGATTCGTCAGGAAAGACGATGAACTCAGTGGGCACACTCAATTTTTTCAGCGCGACATACACCTGTTCATCCTGTTCGATCGGGCAACGATGATCCTGCATGGAGTGAAGCACCAGTGTGGGCGTTTGTACATGGGCGAAATGGCTGATGGGTGACATACGCCAAAGCTCACCGATGCTTTCATAAGGAGCTTTATTGTCAAAGGTCTCCTGGAATGCCCAATTAAAGTCACTTGAACCCCACATGCTGATGAGATTGCTGACACTTCGCTGCGTCGCAGCGGCTTTGAACCGATTGGTGTGCCCGATGATCCAGTTGGTCATGTAGCCGCCGTAACTGCCGCCGGTAACGCCTATTCGGGTTGCATCAATATACGGAAGACCTGAGACAAGATCTGTCCACGTCATCAGATCTGCGAAATCGGCGCTGCCCCAATTCTGGTGAATGGCGGCAGCGTGATTTTCTCCATATCCCTGCCCGCCGCGCGGATTGCAGAAGAAAACCACATATCCTTGGGCGGCAAATGTGTAAAACTCATGCATAAAGAAGTGTCCATACTGCACCAGGGGACCGCCGTGGATTTCAAGAATGGCAGGATATTTTTTGGAAGGATCAAAATGCGGCGGTTTGAGAATCCAGCCTTGCAGGTCGTTCTGATCTGCCCCTTTAAACCAGACCTCTTCCATTTCACCTAAGTCGAGCGAATTAAGCAGGGAAGCATTGAGATTTGTCAGCACTTTCCGAGCATGAGCGGTTGTGTCCATGCAGGCAATTTGACCCGGGTCCTGCATGTTTCCGTAGAAATACGCCAGTTTTGTTCCGTCGCGTGAAACTGAATAGCCGCCAACCACACCGGGTCCTGGAATTTCTACCGTCAGCTCTTTTGAACCCAAATGATACGCCTGAAGGGGAGTATCTCCTTTGAGTGAGGACTGGATGTATATGGTCTGACTGTCGGGAGACCAGACGGGGGGCATCTGAGCGGGAGAACCGCCAATATCCTTGATTGTGCCGCTGCTAAAATGGATATCCCATGCAGAAGTGAGGTTTCGGGCAGGGGCGGAGTTGTCAGATGGAATGATCCAAAGGTGGTCATTCTTCCACTCGCAGGCGAGCCCATCGCGCGCGATAAAAGCCACCCATTTGCCATCTGGTGAGCATGAAGGATGGTGCTTGGGACCGACTGAGGTATCCATACGCTTGGGTTCACCGCCGGCAGCGGGAATGACAAACAGGTCATTCTTTTCATACTCGAGATCGGGATTC